>CACXQO010000151.1 GCA_902769815.1 uncultured Bacteroidia bacterium
CGCCGATGTGCTGAAAGGCAAGATGCGCCACTTGAAAGGCATCCGCATCAGCAATGCGAGTTCGATGCTTCAGGTGGGTCTCTCTTCGTTAGCGGCGGTATTTACTGTGGTCACCTTATTACAGCTCTCGTTTATGCGCCATTCCGACAAAGGTATCGATACTTCCAACATCGTGTCGCTCAACAGTTTGGTAACGCCCTGCTACAAAGTGGGCCCCATTCGTGACGAACTGATGAAGAACCCCGACATCTACAGTGTGGGACTTTGTTGTGGCGACTTTTCCCAACCTAATGGCTTCATCAGCGAGGTGGAATGGGAAGGGCGAGAAGAAGGGAATGATGCTGTATTTCAGGTGCTTTATACTGATGGCTATTTCCAAGAGATGGTTGGGATGGAGTTGTTGGCTGGCGATTATTTGAGCAAGGACTTGAATTTGGATGATTATTTTGAGGGCAAGTACGAAGGGAATGGGCAATATGTGGTCAATGAGGCGGCGGTCAAGGCGATGGGCTGGAGCGTAGAGGATGCCATTGGCAAGGACTTGACACTGACCGTGACTTCAGGGAGAATCGTCGGGGTGGTGAAAGACTTCCATTTCTCCGATATGCGCAACGCCGTTTCACCGCTTATTATGGAATATGCACCAGAGGCACAGCCGAATATCGTGGTGAAAATCGCTCCCGAAAACCGGCAACAGACTTTGGCATACATTCAAGAAGTGGTGCGTCCGTTCAATTTTACTGATGTGATTTCCTGTTCGTTTTTGGGCGAGAAAGAACTTTACCGCGAGGAGCGTCAGGTCGGGCATTTGTCGCTGTTGTATTTCTCGCTGTTGTATTTCCTTGTGGCGATGTTGCTGTCGCTGTTCGGCTTTTTTGGGGTCATTTCCTATCATCTTCATCAGGAAGAAACCAATATGGCGGTACGCAAGGTGTATGGCGCCACCAACCGCGAAGTGATGGGGCATTATCTGAAAACCAAGTTGCGGTTGTATGTCTTGCCGATTCTTGTGGCCACTGCCGTTTCGGTGTATTTCTCGCTGAACTGGCTGCAAAACTTCGCTTATCACGTGTCTGTTCCCCTTGTCTTGACGGTGGCTTTGGTTTCCGTTTTTGCTGCATTCTTATTGCTTTCCTTGATCACTTCGGGCGTGGTGCAGGCGGTTTGCAGCCGGAAGATTACGGATGTTTTGCAGAAATGAAAATGCAAGGCTCTCTTGCCATATTGTGGAAAAAGTGTAATTTTGCAGTCACAAAACATAAAAAGAAAAGCTATGAATGCAATTTCGATGAACAATTTGTGGAACTATCTGCAAGGGCTTTCCTTGTCGGCAAGCAACCAACGATGGTTGGCTGAGAGATTGTTGGAAAACTCCACAAAAGAGAGTGCTGTTGTGGGAATGCAGAAAAAGAAGTTGGTGTTTCCAAAAATCGAGAAGGAGTTTGAAGTTTCACAGGAAGTGCTTGACATGGTTTGCGGCACATTGCCTGAGGATTTCGACTTCGACAAGGAAATGGAAATAATGTGGGAGGAGATGGCTCAATGAGAGTGTTTGTCGATACCAATGTAGTCGTCGATTTCTTAGGCAAGCGAGAGCCTTTCTTTAATGATGCCGCAATGCTTGTTGAAATGGGAAAGTTAGGAAAGATTGACATGATTGTTTCTTCTTTGACCATTGTGAATTGTGCCTATATCCTAAGAAAGCAGTTCTCAAATGAAATTATGCTTGGCAAAATTGAGAGTTTCTGTCAAATATTGAAAATAAGTCCTATTGACAAAAGCGTGATTCTGAAGGCTATTTCACTACGGCTTCCTGATTTCGAAGACACCGTGCAATATCTTTCAGCATTGTTTTACAAACCTGATGTAATCGTCACCCGCGACAAAAGAGGGTTTATAAATACGGACATGATAGTTATGACACCTGCCGAGTTTATTGCTGAATGTAAAAAATAGTGTTATGGAAAACAAATCAGAAAAACGCCTCTTCACTGCAAGTGAATACATGAAAGAGGAATATTGCGCAAAGATTGTGCGCATCGGCGAGATGAAACCCATCGAAGGATCGGATTTTCTCGTGCAGACCTTTGTGGACGGATTCAGCATCGTGGTCTCGAAAGGACAATTCACGGTGGGCGAGCCGGTGATTTATTGCATGAACGAAACCGCGCTCAACAAGGAGTTTTTGGCCGCCAACAACCAGTTTGAACTCGGCCTTGCCGAACTCAACGCCAACGCTGCGGAAGTGCTCAAACTGAAGGAGGAAGGCAACATCGACGAGGCCAAGAAACTCGTGGGCTTCTTCAACAAGCACGGGCGCGTCAAGCTCATCAAACTGCGCGGCTGCCCGTCGTACGGCTGTATATTCAAGAAGGAGTCGTTGGTGCGCTGGAAGAAGAAATTGGCCGACGAAGACCTCGAAAGCTATTTCACCACCGACGAGAACGGCATCGAGCACCCGTTTTCGTTCGACACGATTGCTGGCGAACTGTTTGCCGAGGCCTACGTCCCGCCCATCCAGTTCCCGAAAACCAAACGCGAACTGCGTCGCGACCGTGGTATCAAGCGCTTCAAGCGCATCATTCCGGGCGAGTTTTTGCTCCATTACGACACGGCACAACTCCAAAGCAGCCTCTGGCGTTTCGAGCCTACGACTAAAGTCACCATCAGCGTCAAGATGCACGGAACCAGCGTAATCATCGGCAACGTTCTTACGCGAATCCCCAAGCCGATGACTTCAGCCGAACAGTGGTTCAACAAGAAGGTGAAGAAGGAAATCAAGCATTTGGGCAAGCAGAAAGTGAACCCTTATTGGGGCAAAACGAAACAAGAAAAGCAAAACAAGTCGTTGAACGACAAGAAAATAGCCGATTTTAGAATTGATTTTCAAGTATTTGGACAAAGGTATGACGCTCTACGGCGAGATTTGCGGCTACCTCACCCAGTCGGACAGCATGATTCAGGGCGGCTACGACTACCGCTGCGACCACGGCCAAAACTTCCTTATGCCTTACCGCATCACCGTGAAGCCCGAAAACGGCAAGAAAGAGGAATGGAACGTGCAGCAGGTCCACGACTGGACGGTGAAACTGATGAACGAGCATCCCGAAATCGCCAACCGCCTGAAACCCATACCGATACTCTATCACGGCACGGTGGCCAACCTTTATCCCGACCTGCCCGAAGGCAGCGAATGGGGCATGGCTTTCCTTGAGCATCTGCAAAACGACACGGAGCATTTCGGCATGGAGAAAAACGAGCCGTTCTGCAAGAACAAGGTGCCACGCGAGGGCGTTTGCATCCGCATCGACGACGACCCCGTGGCCGAATGTTTCAAGTTGAAGACCTTCGCCTTCCTGAAGAAGGAACAGGGCGAAATCGACGCGGGCACGGTCAATATCGAGATGCAGGACGCTTACGCGAACATCGCGGGCGACGCAAATTGAGTTTTTGTTCGAGTTGCTTGAAAATCCAAGCGACGAAACCTAATGTTTTGTATTTTTGCACAAATTTTTTCACGATGCAAAAAAGACTGTTATTATCTTTTGTTTGCCTTATAGGGTTGATAACCAATGTTTTAGCCCAAAGTAAAGGTGTGATTTCGGGAACGGTTCGCGACGAGGATTCAGGCGAAACCTTGATTGGCGTTTCCATTTATGAGGAGAAACTGCAATTGGGCACCACGACCGACGAGAAAGGCCGCTACGAATTGGAATTGCCTTTCGGCGAACATACGCTGCGCGTTTCATACGTCGGCTATAGCACCATCAACAAGAGGGTGAATATCGGGAACAAACCGGTTACGCTCAACTTTAAGTTGGAGTCGGAGCAGAAAAAACTTTCCGAAGTGGAGGTAACCAGCGAGCGCAAGGACCGCAATGTGACCGCAATGGCAATGAGCGTGCAAACCTTGGACATGATTACCATCAAGAAAATCCCTGCGCTGATGGGCGAGGTGGACGTCATCAAGTCGATACAATTGCTGCCAGGTGTGCAGTCGGCCTCGGAGGGCTCATCGGGATTCAGCGTGCGCGGCGGCGCCACCGACCAGAACCTCATCCTCTTGGATGGCGCCCCCATTTACAACGCCTCGCATTTCCTCGGGTTCTTCTCGGTGTTCAACAACGATGTGGTGAAAGATGCCACGCTTTACAAGGGCGACATTCCCGCCTATTTCGGTGGCCGTCTTTCGTCGGTCCTCGATGTGACGGTGAAAGACGAGATGCCCAAACGGTTTGGTTTGCAAGGTGGTATCGGGTTGATAACGAGCCGTTTGATGCTTGAGACCCCGCTGTTCGACCACAAGACATCGGTCTTGCTGGCTGGTCGCAGAACCTATGCTGGACTGTTGCTCCCGTTTATGGGCGAGAACCTGAACAAGTCGAGAATCAACTTCTACGATGTGAACGCCAAGGTGACCCAATCGTTGGGCAAGAATGACCGCCTGTTCCTTTCGTTCTACAACGGCCATGATGAGTTCAACATGCAGAAAATGATTGGCTTGGGCTACGGCAACACCAGCGCAACCCTCCGCTGGAGCCACATTTTCTCCGACAGACTGACCTCCAACCTTGCCTTGATTGGTTCGCGATACCGCTATAGTATTGACATCAACTACAGTCCTTACGACTTCGGTATCAAGGCGGGCACCGATGCGGCCGTACTCAACTACGACTTTGCCATGCACTGGAGCGACAAGAATATCTCGAAGTTCGGCCTGTCGACGGGCTATCAGTCCTACTTGCAAGGTGAGATTGACGACAGGGGAGGAGCGCTTTCGCAATACCTTCAGATTGACCAGTCAAAAGCAGTGACGCGCAAGGGCTTGGAACATGCCTTGTATTTCACCCATGACTTCATGCCCACGCCACGCTTCACCTTCCGCGCCGGTTTGAGGCTGTCGTGTTTCCAAAACATCGGCGAGGAGGATTTCTTTGTTTTTACTGAGGCTCTCCACATCGTCAAAGATACGTTGCACTACGGCAAGGGTGAAATCTTCAACACGGTCATCAACCCTGAGCCTCGCGTGGCGGCCATGTACCAGTTGGACGAACATTCGTCGGTGAAGGCCTCCTATTCGCGCACGGTGCAATACGCCCAAGTGGCCTCATCGTCGACGGGCGGCTTGCCTTTCGATGTGTGGTTCCCGACCAGTCCCAATGTGAAGCCCCAGAAGTGCGACCAATTCGCGCTCGGCTATTTCCGCAATTTCGCCAACGACGCCATCGAAACCTCCGTGGAGGTGTATTACAAGAACATGCAGAATGTCATCGACTTCAAGGACAACGCCATCACCTATGGCTATCTGCTGATTGACGGCGAGTTGCGCGTAGGCAAGGGACGTTCCTACGGGGCGGAGTTCCTCGTGAGGAAGAATGTGGGCAAGTTCACGGGCTGGATTTCCTACACCTATTCGCACACCTACCGCACCATCGAGGAAATCAGTCATGGGAAGGAGTATCGCTCGCCTTACGACCGCCCACACAACATCGTCATCGTGGGCAGTTACGAACTCAATCCGCGCATCACCTTCGCGGCCAACTGGATTTACAACACGGGCCAGCCGGTGACGTTCCCCTACGGGCAATACACCATCAACGGACAGACTTACGCAGTGTATAACGGCTACCGCAACCAAAGCCGCTATCCCGACTATCATCGCCTCGACCTCTCGTTCACCTGCAAGTTGGGCAAGTTGGACAACCGGCGTTGGCAGCACGAACTCAACGTTTCGGTCTACAATGCCTACGCCCGCCACAACACTTGGGCCATCACCTTCGACCAAGGTCCCAACGGCAGCATCGTCACCAAAAACATGTACCTGTTCTCGGCAGTGCCTTCCATTTCCTACAACTTCAAATACTGACGAGCATGAACGATTTGCGTAAACTGTTGGTACTGATTGGTTTCGCTTGCCTCACCTCATGCACCGAGGACATCGTGATTGACGTGCAGAAAGGCGAACCGATGATTGGCGTTGAGGCTTCGCTCACCGACGAATTGAAGCGCCACGAGGCCATTTTGAGTTATTCTGCCGACTTCTACAACGAGGACGACATCCAAATGGTGAGCGGCGCAACGGTGTATGTCACCGACGGCATCGACACCTTATATTATTATGAAGACGCCGAACGTAAAGGGCATTATTTCAGCGACCTCGTTGCGGGACGGAAAAACACCCTCTACCGCTTTTGCGCCGATGTGCCCAGAGCGGATGGCGAGACAGTTCACGTCTTTGCCGAGAGTTTGATGCCCAACAATGTGGAGTGCATCGACAGCATCGTCGTCAAGCCCTACAACGGGGTGAACGACACGATGCCTTCAGTCTTTTTCAACGACACAATCGAATGGGTCTATCCCTATTTCATGAGCCTTCCCGACCCCAACATCATCTATATACCGCTGGTGGCGAAAAACGACACCATCCTCAACGACACCTTGACCGATCAGATGATGGTGCCCGTGGGCGGCTATGCGGGATTCTACATCAATGGGCCTGAAATGCAGCTGGCCAACAAGGAAATCCCCGTCCACATGTTCCGCAAAAGCCAACTGAAGCGCGGCGACCGTATCCGTGTCGATCTCCACAGCATCCCGACCGACTACATGACCTTCTTCTACAGCATCATGATTTCGACGGGCAGCAATCCCCTGCTGGGCGCTCCGGCCAATGTGGGCACCAACATTCAGCCCAGCGGCAGCAGCGTGGGCTGGTTCTTGACGGCCTCGGTCGTCAGTGCAGAAACTGTTTTTGAGGACTAATATTGACTTGCAGCATGAAAAGGAAAAGAATAAGAATCTGGCATTTGGCTTGCTTGTGTTTGCTGTCGGCATGGTCGTGTACCGAGGAAATCACGATGGACCCGCCCGAAGGCCGCAAAGTGCCCGTGGTGGAAGGCACCTTCTCAAACGAGTTGAAGCGTCACGAGGTCATACTCAGTTATTCGTCGGAACTGTATTCCGAAGACCGCGAGATGATTTCGGGCGCAACGGTGTATGTGACGGTGGGCGACGACACCATCCATTATTATGAGCAGGCCAACAAGCCGGGCCACTACCTCTCCGATTCGGCCACGGGAGGCAAAAACCGCTGGTATCATTTGGAGGTGAGGGTGGAGGAAAACACCCTGTTCTCGAGGCCCATACGAATGTATGCTGACGTGAAAATGCCCAACAATGCCACCACCATCGACTCGGTTGGCCTGTTGCCCTTGCTCAACTCGGAAGGGATTCCCTTCGTCGACGAGAAAGCGGCGGTGTGCGTTTGCCCCTATTTCCAGACGCTTTCCGATGAGAACATCGTCTACAACGTGGAACTCTACCTGAACGGCAGCCGCTTCAGGAACAGGCCCTCCAAGCTGTTCAACCTGTTCTCGATGCGCGGCTATGCGGGCTATTACTTCAACGGCGAGGAAATGTTGAAGAACAATATCCCGGTGCCGGTGGGCATTATGAACAAATCGTATATGGACGAAGGCGATGTGGTGGGGGTGAAACTCTACAGCATCTCGAAGGATTACATGTATTTCCTCGTGTCGCAGAAACTGGCCATCGGGTCCAATCCCGTCATGGGCGCCTTCCCTGCCATGTTCACCAACATTTTCTCCGACTGCGGTGCCATAGGTTGGTTTTCGGCCACCTCGGTCATCTATGGCGAAGGGGTTTACCACGAGGACATTTTTGAGGAATAGGAGGCGTTTGCACGAATGGCCTTTTTCTCAACACGAATGGCCATTGAATCACGAATTGGTTCATAAATTGAAATTCTTGATAATTCGTGTTCAATTGATGATAATTCGTGTAAAAAATGAAATAGGTAAAAGATATTTTTGGCTGAATTCAAGTCACAAACGCAACTTTTTGGGTTAGACTTAGGTTCAATTCGGGAGCAAAGTTAGCGAAAAAGTATTCGATGGGAGTGAGGAAGCCGAGTTTTTTTCTTGGCCTGTTGTTGAGCTTGTCTCGGATTCGCTTGATTTCGTTGTCGTCGAGGCCGTCGAAGGAGGTTCCCTTTGGCAGGTACTGTCTGATGAGCCCGTTCATGTTCTCGTTGGCGCCCCTCTCCCATGAGTGGTAGGGATGGGCGAAGTAGTAGTCCACGGCGAGGCTCTTGGCGATGGCCTTGTGTTCGGCGAACTCCTTGCCGTTGTCGGACGTGATGGTGTTCAGCAGCCCCTTGAAGGGCATGAGCATTTCGGCGGCCTTGTCTGCGAGGGCCTTGCTGTCCTTGCCCTCGAGCAGGGCTATCCACGAGATGCCCGACGCCCTGTCGTTGGCCGAGAGCAGCGCCCGCCTGTGGTTCGCCCCCATAATGAGGTCTATCTCGATGTCGCCGAAACGGGACTTGTCGTCCACCACCTTGGGCCGCTCGTCGATGCTCACGCGGTCGCGGATGACACCCCGCGAGTCCTTCTTCGCACCCCGCTTGCGGTATTTGCGGCCCTTGCGCCGCAGGTGGGTGTGCAGGTCGCCGCCACGGCGCTTGTCGCCCCACACATACTGGTATATGGTCTCCACGCTGACGCATTCCAGCCCCTCCAGCTTGCATCGCCCCACAACCTGTTCGGGGCTGTAGTCCTCCCTGAGCATCGCCTCCACGCGCAGCCTCACCTCCTCGGTGAACCGCACACGGTGGGGCTTCCCCTTCTGCCGCCTCTCGCACTTGCGCTGCGCCAGGTCGGC
>CACXQO010000152.1 GCA_902769815.1 uncultured Bacteroidia bacterium
ACCTTCTTTGAGCAGGCCACCAAGACGGAGAACAACGACCGCAGATACCGTGCCTACCGCAACTTGGGCATGTGCTACCAGAACATGGGCAGCCTCTCACGCGCCCGCGACATATTCAGAAGATCCGCCCAAGTTGACCCCACCAACGGCGAGCCTTACCTCCTCATCGCCATGCTTTACGCCGAAAGCGCCAAGCAGTTCAGCGGCGAAATCGAAAGCAAGGCTGTGTATTGGGCCGCTGTCGACAAGTGCAACAAGGCCAAGGCGATTGACCCCTCGTGCTCGGAGAAAGCCAACGGCCTGATTCGCGCCTACACCGCCGCCTTCCCATCGATGGAGACCATCTTCTTCAACGACTACAACGAAGGACAGAGTTTCCAAGTGGGTGGCTGGATTGGCGAAACGACCACCATCAGAGCCAAGAAATAATTGAAGCACCTGCTGAAAATAGGATTGACAATCAACATCACAGCCTTTGTGGCTGTGATGTTGTTTTCGTGTTCAAACCCCGATGCCATTGTCATGGAAATGGGGTCGGACGACACGCTGTCGGGCATTGTTGCAGATAGCGTGGTTTTCTATCGCAGCGATTCTGGCATCATTAGCCTTGAACTCCATACGCCCCGTATGGTGCGCATGGAAACTGAGGACGACATCATGGAGTTTCCGCTTGGTTTCGAGGTCATCATGTACGACAAGGGACAAAAAACCACCGAACTCCACGCCGACTACGGCAAGAGTTTCGGCAAGTCACGCCTGATTGAGGCCCAAGGCAATGTGGTAGTACAGAATTTCGGCAGCAGCGAAACCATGTACTCCGACAAACTTTTCTGGTATCAGGACAAGAAGATGATTTACACCCGCTCGCATGTGAAGATTGTCACGCCCGACAAGCAAATCGAGGCTGATAGTCTTGTGGCCAAGGAGGATTTTTCAGAATATACGATGTATTCGGGTAGCGCGTTGCTGGATGTTGACGAGGAGAATTGAGCCATGAACAGTTGGATTATCGTTGTCGTCACCTTGTTTTTCTCCGCGCTCTGCTCGGGCCTGGAGATTGCCTTCAACAGCATTAATCGTCTGCAACTTGAGGTGGAGTTGACCAAAAACACGTTTTCGGCCAAACTTATCGGCTTGTTCTTCAAGAACCAGTCGCGATTCATCACTTCCTTGCTCTTGGGCAACAACATCGCGCTCATCGTTTATGGCATGAGCATGTCGCAGTTGCTCGATGCGCCTGTTGTGCATTGGCTTCAAGCCATTTCGCTCAACAACGACTTTATGATTTTGTTGGTGAAAACCATCCTTTCCACCTTGCTCGTGCTGTTGGTCGGCGAGTTTTTGCCCAAGATGCTGTTTCGCATTAATCCCAATGCCATCCTGTCGTTTTTCGCCTTCCCAACCTTTCTTTGCTATTGCCTGCTCTATCCTTTAATCCTTATCTACACAGGCATTTCGGAGTTCATCATCCGTTATATGCTGCGCCTGAAAGTGGACAGCGAGGAATACAAGTTCAGCACGGTCGACCTGAACGATTTCATCGCCGAATATGCCGACACGCCCGAGGCCGATGAGGATATGCAGCAGGAAATCCAGTTGTTCCAGAATGTGATGGAGTTTCGCTCGGTGAAACTCCGCGAGTGCATGGGGCCGCGCAATGAGATTGAGTCAGTGAAATTGGCCGACGACATCGATACCGTGAAGGCCCGTTTTGAGGAAACCAAACATTCCAAGCTGATTGTAATCGGCGAAAGCATTGATGATATTGTGGGCTATGTCCACCTGAATGATGTGGTGCGTGTGATGGCCGAACACCGCAACGTGACGATGAAAGACCTTGTGCGTCGCATTGACTTTTTTCCCGAAACCTACACCGCCGACCGCTTGTTGAAGCATTTCATCCAGAAACGGCAGGGTGTGGCTGCCGTCGTGGATGAGTTTGGCGGCACGGCGGGCATTGTGACGATGGAGGATGTTGTGGAGGAGATTTTTGGCGAAATTGACGACGAATACGATGTGGAGGACGAGGTGGAAAAAACGGTTGACGACAACACTTTCGTTTTTTCCGCCCGCTTGGAGATTGATTATCTGAACGATACCTACAAGCTCGACTTGCCTGTGAGCGATGATTATGAGACCCTTGCAGGCATGGTGCTGCACTATTGCGAGAGCATTCCTGAGCAAGGAGAGGAGCTCACCATCGGCAAATATAGGGTCAAAATATTGAAAGCATCACACATGAAATTGGATGAAGTGGAATTGAAAATCATTGACAAATAATTGAAAATCAATTGATAAATAGTTTTTAAGGCATGAAACGAGGCGGTTTGAAAAATAAAAATCGCACATTTTTTTCCTTGAGTTGAAATCTTTACTAAATTTGCACGCTCAAAATTGAAGTTTAATAGTAAATAGATAAAAGAATTATGGCAGCAATTGAAAAAATCAGAAGACGTTCCGGATTGTTAATCGCAATCATTGGTATCGCATTGTTAGCGTTTGTCTTGCAAGACCTTTTCCAAAGTCAGGGAAGAAACACGGGGCCCGTTGTGGCAGTTGTCGATGGCGAAAAAATCTCCGTCAGGGACTATGAACTGCTGAAGGAAAAGAACCTTAATAACAGAAGGTCGCAGTCGAACACCAACAACCTCTCTTCAGCCGAGACTTACAGCATCTACAACAGCACGCTGGAAGAGATGATTAAGAACAACATTATGACCAAGGAATACGAGGCTTCGGGCATCGGCATCACTTCCGAGGAACTCTACGACCAAATGACAGGCGAACACCCGCACCAGTGGATTGTGCAGAGTTTCACCGACGCTGACGGCAACTTCAGCAAGGAAAATGTGCTGAACTACCTACAGAACCTCGACCAACTTCCGGCCGAATATTACGACCGTTGGATTGACTTCGAGAAAGCCGTGAAGGAAAACCGCTTGGAAACCAAGTTCGACAATTTGGTGAAGGCTTCTTATTTCCTCCCCACCGCCTTGGCCGAAAAATACTATCAGAACAAGAACATGAAGGCTTCGGCTGATGTGATTGCCTTGCGCTACTCCACCATTCCCGATTCGACGGTGGTGGTTACCGATGCCGACAACAAGGCTTTCTATGAAGAGAACAAGTTCCGCTATGAGACCGACGAGCGCCGCGACATTGAGTATGTGGTGTTTGAGATTAAGCCTTCTTTGCAGGACCGTCAGGATGCCTTGAAGTATGTGCAGGACTTGAGACGCGATTTTGAGGCTACCGACAATGTGGCCAATTTCGTCAACGCCAATTCCGACAAGCGTTACGACAGCACTTGGGTGTCGAGAAAGAATGTTCCTCAGCAGATTGAGAATGCCATTTTCGACAACGGCAATGGCGTGGGCTATGTCTATGGTCCTTACGAAGATGGCGAATCCTTCAATATGGTGCGTATCGTTGATATGCAAAATCGTCCCGACTCGCTGAAAGCCAGCCACATCTTGATTAGTTTCAAGGGTGCTTACAACAGTCAGGATACCATCAGCAAGGAAGATGCCGAGGCCAAGGCCAATGCATTGCTTGCCCAACTGAACGCTGTCAAGAACAATGACGAATTGTTTGCTGAATTGGCCATGGCCAACTCAACAGACCCAGGCTCGAAAGACAAGGGCGGCGACCTCGACTGGTTCACCGATGGCATGATGGTGCCGCAATTCAATGAATATGTGGTGAACAATCCTGTTGGTTCGATGGGCATTGTGGAAACCATGTTCGGCTATCACATCATCAAGGTGACCGACAAGACCGAGCCTCAGCCCAAGGTTCGTTTGGCCTATATGTCGCACGAAATCATCCCCAGCACGAAGACCTACCAGTCGATTTATGCTGACGCCAACAAGTTTGTCACCGAAAACAGGTCTTACGAAAAGTTCAATACCGCCATTGAGGAGCAAGGCTTGACCAAGCGCACCATGCCGAGAATGAACAAGTCGACCTATCAGATTGCCGGTATCGACAATCCTCGTGAGATTGTCCGTTGGGCTTTTGATGAAAAGACCAAGAAGGGCGATGTTTCCGAGAAGATTTTTGAACTTGACAATATGCTGGTGGTGGCTGCCTTGACGGGCATTGTCCACGAGGGCTATGCTCCGCTGGAAGTGGTTGCCGAACAATCCAAGTATCAGATTCTCAACAAGAAGAAAGGTCAAATGGCTGTCGATAAGATGAAGGCTTGCGGCAACGATGTGAATCGCATGGTCAGCGAACTCGGTGCTGAATCGACTTCGGTTTCCGATATCAACATCGAGTCGCGCGTGTTGAGCAACTTCGGCGTTGAGGCCGACATCATCGGCACTCTCCTCGGTATGAAGGAAGGCGAAGAAGTGGGACCCATCGCGGGCAACAGCAGCGCGTTCATCATCAAGAACGTGAAGTTCAGCCAGCCTGCTGCTACCACCGACTACAGCGATATTATCAGGGAAAAGACCAGCCAGTTCACCAACAAGGTTATGAGCGGCAATGTCTACTCCGCCTTGAAAAACCAAGCCAAGATTAAGGACAATAGAACTGAGATTTTTTAAAAGTAGTAATCTTTGTTTTTCATGTTTGAATGGAAAGGTGCGTCGCGCAGACGCACCTTTTTTTCTTTTACCTATACTAACTCCTCAAAACTCTCGTTGTTAAATGAAATGAATCCATTAAATTGTTTGATATGAAAAAACTGAAATGCTTAATGTTTGTTGCCGCCGTTGCGTGCCTACTTGTTGGCTGCCGCAAGCCAGTTGAGGTTTCTTTTGGCAAAGATACCCAAGAGATTGAGGCTCAAGGCGGAAGTTTTGAAGTAGAGGTGAAATCGAATGGCGAGTGGACCATCGATGCCACGCCTGAATGGTTGGCTGTTTCTCCCATGTCGGGAACGGGTAATGCCACATTGACGCTAACTGCCCAACCCAACAACACGTCGGGAAGCCGCTCGGGAGAGGTCAAGGCTTCGACGAAGGACAACTCCGCCATCCTGACGGTCAACCAAGGGTTTGGAACATTTCTGACCCTTTCACCTACATCCATCGATTGTGGTGACACTGGTGGCGAGTTCAATGTGTCGGTCACTTCCAATATCAATTGGGCAGTATCGCAATTGCCTGATTGGGCGATTTGTACGCCAATGGAAGGCGAAGGCAATGCTACGGTCACTTTGACCATTGCGCCCGTTGTGGACGAATTGTCGACTTCGCGCGAAGCCGATGTGGTTTTCGGCAATGGAGAAAACCACATGACTTTGCATGTGACCCAATATCCTGATCCACAATTTACCATTTCTGCCACCCCCGACCTTCTCGAAATGGTTTGTGGAGGCGAGTCGAAACCTATTACAGTGTCGTGTGATGGCGCTTGGACGGCCTCTGCCACTGCTGATTGGGTGGCTTTGGACAAGATTCAAGGCGAAGGCGATGCCGAAATCATGGTGACGGCTGCCGAGAACCCCAACTTTGAGCCGCGAGAGGCGTGGGTTGTGCTGGTTTCGTCTACGGAAATGAAAGCCATCGTGACGGTGCGTCAGGAAGCCACTCCAGACCCGCATTTCTTGGAGGTTTCGCCGCAATCGTTCAGTTTTGGGAAGGAAGGTGGCGAGCAAACGCTCACTATTGCTTGTGATACGGAATGGAAAATCGAAATGGGCGTAGATTGGCTGTCGCTGTCGGAAACAAATGGAACGGGCAATGCTACGCTCACGCTGACTGTCGCACCCAACAACATTTCTGAACCTCGTGATGTGGTTTTTGCTGTCGATTCGGATGGCCTGAGTTGTCGCATTGAAGTGTCGCAAGAGGCTGGCGATGAACCTGTTTGGGCTTCGTTTGCAATGGATACCTTGTTTGTGGCCTATGCAGGTGGCACCACAGCCGTTGAGTTGACTTCCAACACTTTATGGTCGTTGCAGGCCTCTTCGTGGGTTTCCAATCTTCCCAACTATCCGACACAAGGCGATGCTATGATTTATCCC
>CACXQO010000153.1 GCA_902769815.1 uncultured Bacteroidia bacterium
TTGCTGTAAGCACAAAACGACTTCAAAATGATACGAATAGCGAGGGAGAAAATCCTTCGCTATTTGTTTTTTAATGGCAGGTTTCGGGAAAAGTTTGTACTTTTGCAGCAAATAATAATCTGATGGATACCGTAAAAATCGATATTGAATTGCCGTCATGTGGTTATTATACCAAAGAGGAACTGACCGAGTTGATTTATTCATACGCTTTATCATTGGTGATGCCTAACAGTGTTTCGGATATGTCAGTTGAGGATGAATTGAAAGAGTTGAATCGTCGTGCTGAAGAAATGGAGACTGACCCTTCGGTTTGTATTCCCCATGTAGAGGTTTATGATAGAGTAATGGCAAGGCTACATAGAAAAGGGTTTGATATACCACACCTTTATTAATATATGCTCTCCAAATTAATATATGCTCTCCAACCTAAAAAAATATCATATCATCCTTGCCTCCAAATCCCCGCGCCGGCAGGAACTGCTGCGTGGCATGGGCGTGAATTTCGAGATTTTGACCAAGGAAACGCCTGAAAACTATCCGGCGGATTTGCCCTTGGACGAAGTGCCTAAATTCTTGAGCCTGCAAAAGTCGTTGGCCTTTGCTGAAAATGATGTTGATTACCTCCGACACGGTCGTCATTTGCGAAGGCGAGATTTTGGGCAAGCCGAAGGATAGGGAAGACGCTGTCCGTATGTTGCAAATGCTTTCGGGCAAGACGCATCATGTGGTTACGGGCGTCACGGTGCGCTCGGCGGAAAGGACAGAGTCGTTTGCGGTGCGCTCCAATGTGACTTTTGCTGACTTGGAACAGGACGAAATCGACTATTACATTGAGCATTGCAAACCCTTCGACAAGGCGGGCGCCTACGGCATCCAAGAGTGGATTGGCTATGTGGGCATCAGTGGATTGGAAGGCTCGTTCTACAACGTGATGGGCCTGCCGACGCGAAAATTGTATCAATGCTTGAAATCGTTCTGAGTTTTTTCCTAATTTTGCGGCATAATGCTGTAAAATGAACGGAAAACGCCCCCAAATATTGATTACCAACGACGACGGCCACGCGGCCAAAGGCTTGCGCAAACTTGTTTCGCTGATGCGCACCCTCGGTGATGTGGTTCTCATCTCGACTGACGAGGTGATGTCTGCCAAAAGCCACTCTTGCTCCATCCACAAAAAGTTGTATGTGCGCCTCGTGCATGAAGAAGAGGGCTTCAAGGAGTACCGCTGCAACGGCACGCCCGTCGACTGTGTGAAGTTGGGCTACCAGAAACTGATGGAGCGTACGGATTTGGTGGTTTCGGGCATCAATCATGGGATGAACGCTGCCACGACGGTGGTCTATTCAGGCACGATTGGCGCGGTCATCGAGGCCTGCATGAACGGATTGGACGCCATCGGCTTCAGTCTTTTCAGCCTCAATCCCGATGCGGATTTCGACCATTTAGACACGGCCATCCTCGAAATCACGAAACGGGTGCTGAAAGAAGGGCTGCCCAAGGGCGTTTGCCTTAATGTGAACTTCCCCAAGCGCAGTGAGGAGCCTTTGAAGGGCATCAAGGTATGCCGACAGGCGGCCTGCCGCTGGGTGGAATATTTCAAGGAGCAGTACGACGAGAACGGTGAGCGTTTCTATGACCTCGAAGGCACTTTCGAGAGCGACGACATCACGCCCGACACCGACCTTTGGGCCTTGCAAAACAACTATGCCTCGCTCGTGCCCACTTGCTTCGACTGGACGGCGCATCGCTGCATCGAACCGATGAAGAATTACGAACTTATAAATGTAAAACCATGAAAATCAAGGATAACTTTTGGTTGGGATTGTTGGCAGGAGCGGCTTCTTTCGGGTTGTTTTTCCTGCTGTTGAGCCTCGTCAATTGGGAATCGTTGGGCGCGTTTTCCAACCGTGCGCCTTATCTGTTGGCCTTCATTCCTGGGGTCGTCTTGTTCAGGATGATGCTCGTGAAATGGAAACTCGACAAGATGGGGCGCGGGGTGCTCGCGGTTACGGTGGTGGGAATGCTGTTGGTGTTCTTTCTTGTGTAATAAATTGTGAACCAATGAAATACTATATCATAGCGGGAGAGGCTTCGGGCGACATGCACGCCTCCAATCTTGTGGCCGAAATCAAGAAAAAGGACAAGAAAGCCGAATTTCGCGGCTGTGGCGGCGACTTGATGAAGGCGCAAGGCGTTGACTTGCTAAAGCATTACCGCACGATGGCCTACATGGGCTTCGTGGAGGTGGCGGTCAACCTGCGGAAGGTGTTGGACAACATTGCCCAGTGCAAGAAGGATATTATTGACTATCAGCCTGATGTGGTGGTTTTGGTGGATTACCCTGGTTTCAATCTTCGCATTGCCGACTTCGCCCACGAAAAGGGTTTCAAGGTGTTCTATTACATCTCGCCGCAGGTGTGGGCATGGAAACGCCGCCGTGTGCGTAAGATTCAGAAGTCGGTGGATAAAATGTTGGTTATCTTGCCTTTCGAGGAAGAATTCTACAAGCGTTACGGCGTGGATGTGACCTACGTGGGTCATCCTTTGCTTGACGAGTTGGCCAAATTCGGCAACGGCAACCGCTCCATGTTCCTCCGTCGCAACAGCCTCGGCGAGAAGCGCGAAATCATCGCTTTGCTGCCGGGAAGCCGCAAACAGGAGGTGAAGCGCATGTTGCCCGTCATGCTGAAAGTTGCGTCGCATTTCCCTGAGTATCAGTTTGTAGTGGCGGGCGTTTCGTCGCTCGAAAAGTCTTTGTATAAAGGCATCATGGGTAAGGCAGATGTGTTTTTGGTGGAGAACCAAACCTACGAGTTGCTGCAAAACTCGAGTGCCGCTTTGGTCACTTCGGGCACGGCCACGCTCGAAACGGCCTTGTTCTCAGGTGAAATTCATTTCGCTTGTGAACCTCATCATGGACAAGGAAGTGGTCAAGGAATTGATTCAAGGGGACTTGACAGAGGATAATTTGGTGAAGGAGCTGAACCAACTGCTTCACGATGGCAACCGCCAACGCCAATTGCTTGAGGATTATGAGGACTTGCAGGACCGCCTCGGCAATGCAGGGGCTTCGGAAAAAGCGGCAGAAGTCGTTTTTGAGGCTTTGAAAGCGAGGAAATGATTTGTTTCAATCGATTTTTATCCCTTTCTGTCGAATTTTTTTCTCCTTTCTGTCGAATTTTTTTCTCATTTCGCTTTGAAATCGGATTTTTCATTATATTTGCGGTGTCTTTTTAACTTGATTCGACATGAAGAAGCGACTTGCACTTTCGTTGTTTTGGTTGGTCATCGGTCTTTCGGCCTTGGCGCAAAACTCCACGCAGGGCAAGGAGTTTTGGATTTCTTTCATGCAAAACGGCTACAAGAACTATGACAGCCAGTTTCCCGATTGGGTGAAAAACTCGGTGATGGTCAGTGCGAAAAGGGCCTGCACCGGCACCATCAGAAAGGCGAGAAATTCTATGCCTTACGATACGCTGAATTTTTCTGTGGAGGACAACGGCATCGCCATAGTTGAAATCCCTGAGTCGTGGGCCTACAATGAAGGCAACGAGGAAATTGTAGGCAGCAAGGCCATTGTGTTGACGGCTACCGACACCGTGTCGGTTTTCATCAGCAATGTGGCCAACTATTCCTTTGATGCTTCATTTGTGTTGCCCGTGGAATGTCTTGGTTCTGAGTATATTATCCAAACAGACCAACAATCAATCAGTGACAATTTCAACAGCCGACTGAAAGAAACCAGTGCGTTTTTGATTGTCGCGATTGAGGACGACACCGAAGTGGAAATCATGCCCTCGGTGACCACGCTGAAAGGCCATGGGGCGGGAGTGCCTTACACGGTGACGTTGTCGGCGGGCCAGACCTATTCCGTAAGGTCGAACAACACCACCGATTGGCGCGATTTTTCGGGCACAACGGTCTGCGCACTCAACGGGAAAAAGATTGCCGTTTTCAATGGCAACACCATCACCCGCATTCCGGGCGAAGCCAGAAACGGCCGTGACCACATTTTTGAGCAAGCCCTGCCTGTTGACTCGTGGGGAAGGCGATTCGTGGTCACTTCTTCGGCAGGTCGGGTGCGCGACGTTGTGAAAGTCACCTCGTCGGCTGACGACAATGTCATTTTCCGCGACGGCGAGGAAATCGCCATCATCGGCAACGGAGATTCTTTTGAGTTTGACCTTTTTGCCGAAGACGGCTCATGCTTCATCGAAACTTCGGAGCCCAGTATTGTTTACCTTTACCAAATGAGTTGCCAAGACCCTTACATGCCTTCGGGAGCTCAGTATGGCGACCCTTCAATGGTGTGGATTCCTCCCATTGAGCAGTGCATCAGGGAGGTCACTTTCTGCACTTTCAATGATGATCATACTTTTGGCTTCATCCCCGACCATTTTGTCAACATTGTGGTCGGTCGGGCTGATATTTCAAAGGTGAGGTTCGACGGAGTGCTGATTGATGCCGCTGAATTTCAACAGGTTCGTGGGTCGGAAGATTTCTTTTTTGTCAGGAAAAGCATCGACCACGGCACGCATCATCTGTTGTGCGAGTCGGGCATGAATGCGCATGTGTATGGCTTCGGCGATGCGCGTGGCTATGCCTATTGCGTGGGTTCCTATGTGCAGAGTATCAATAGCAAATTGTATGTCAACGGCAAGTGGAGCGGTTGGTATCGCGACGGCCTTTATTTTTGCGAGGAAGGGGATGCACATTTGCAGGTGGTGGCCAATTTCGCCATCGACCAAGTGGATTGGGACTTTGATGACGGCCAAACGGCACAAGGCATCGAAACTTCGCATCATTACGGGCAGGCTGGCGATTATCTGGCTTCGGCCTATGTCAAAGGCTTCAATGCCATGACGATGGAAACGATTGAAGATACTTTGAGCATCGCCATCCATGTTGGTGAGCCGTTTGTTTCGGAGTTGACCCTCTCAGGATGCGACTCCATCGTTTACGAGGGTGAAGTTTTCCACCAATCGATACATCGTGAATTTCATGGAACCAACATCTTCGGTTGCGACAGTTCGTTGTATCTGACGGTCAACATTGCCGGTGCGTCGCCGAGTTTTGAGATTTGCGGCAACCATTGGCCCATTGGCGGCAGCGAGGCGCATATCAGCACGAATGAGTATTCCATCCAACTTGACAATCCGCAGGCGGGCGTGGATACGGTGATTTGGCAGGTGGATTATCCCCTTTGGCTTTTGGAACCGCATGGCAAGGGCGAAACCTGCACTTTGACCATCTACAATTTCCTGCTTGAGCCGGTCATGCTTCGTGCCACTGCCATCAATCCCTGCGATACCATTATTGAAGAGTTTTTCATCCAAACTTCCTATCATGGAGTGGGAGAGGAGGCTGAAAACCAATGCTTTGATGTGTTTCCCAATCCTTCCAATGGCAGTGTGACGCTGCGTTTCGGCGATTTGACAGGTTGGGCGCAAATTGAGGTCTACAATGGCTTTGGCCAAAAGGCAGATGTTGTGGAGGTTGATGTAACTGATTGTAAGAAAATCACTTATAATATATCGCATCTGCAAGATGGTGTTTATTATTTTGTGATGAGAAACCAAGGAAGAGTGCTGACGCGGAAGGTCGCGCTCGTTCGATAAAAGAGAACTTATGAAACTACCGCTGGTGAAACGCTTCGTTTGGATGGCTGCCTTGGTGCTGGCTTTGTCGTCGTGCCTGAAGGAGGGCGACAAGACGATTCTGCTGAACGACCCGCAAGACATCCCGTTCATCACGGACTATTTGCCCGAGGACTTGTTGCGCATGTTCGGCGAGGAAAATGTGCATTTCGGCGACCAGCCGCCCGTGATTGATTTGGAGTTCAAGTCGATGCACAGGTTTGTTTCGTTATCGACGAGTTTGCCCAACCATCCGCAGCCCGGTGACTTGTCGCCCATCACTTATTACCATAAAATTTGCCGTCAGTACCTCCAAAAGGCCGACTATATCAGCATGAGTTCAGAGGAAAACTCCAGCAAGTTGGTTTCGCCTGTCTATCTGACGGGACACGGCAATGACTTCACCGTGTATTACTACGAAACGCCCCAAACGGCAGGCTCGCCCGAACACGCAGTGCTGTTTTCGGGAACGGTTGTCAATGGCGGAGTGAAGGATTTGAGATATGGTTATAAGATATTGAAATACAACGACTCCATCGTTCCTCCGTCGGTCTATCCGGCCAATTCCATCTTCATTTTCAAGGATGCCGATGGCCTTGCGGAGGCTTGCCTTTGGTATCAGGAAGGAACAAATGTACCTCAAAACCCTTGAAGCCATGAAAAGACTCGCGATACTTTTGATGTTGGTTCTGTTTTCGGTGGCTTCGGTGCAGGCGCAATTTGCCAAACCATTGAAAACCAATCAGAAAAAAAGCAGAAGCATGAACCAGCTGTGCCTTGGTGTGACGGGTAGTTTCGCTGCCAACGACATGGTTTATTCGGCGGTGGGCAAGTCTTCTTTTAAGCCGTTCCTTGCCCCGACTTTCGGTTTGGTGATGGAATGGGGCACGTTCAATCAGGTTTCGGTTGGGCTGGAGGCTTCTTATGCCATGCGGGGCGTTCAAAAGTCTTTTGCAACAGAGTTTCAAAATAGTTTTTCCTCAACGACTTTTGCCCGTGTCAATTATGCAATGTCGCTTAATGGTGTTGAGATGCGTGTACCTATTGCCTTTTACTTGGGCAAGGGCGAGAATGTGCGGCCTTATCTGTTTGTGGCTCCGCGTTTTGACCTTTGGCTGAACGGCCATGTCAGGTGGGAACGCACCTACGACGACGGCAGTTATCCTCCCTTGGTTTACGAAACCGAGTTGAGCAAGGCCGTGGTCAAGCCGTACTGCCTTAGTGCGGTGGTGGGCGTGGGCCTTTGCAGCCAAATGAGGTTGGGCTGGACGCGGTTTTTCGTGAAGTTCGACCTCGGTTATGGCTTTAGCCCGATGAACAGTTTCTCCCAGAGCGAAATTGGGGGAGAAAACGGTGGAATCGAGTTCCAAGGTTGGGGCGACATTGCGCATGAGCATCTCGGCAAGCGTTACCTGCACAATGCTGAGGCTCGACTCACTTTTTTGTGGTCGTTGCGCCGCCTTGTCGACGACCCTTGCCTCTTCAACCAGAAACCTTATAAACCTCGATGAGCGATGTCCATTTGGAGCAAATACCCGTTTGTCAGGATGCTGTTGCCGCTTGCTTTGGGCATTTGGTGCTTCGTTTTCCTGCCTGCCTTTAGGATGCCGTTGTCAGCCTTGGCCGTGGTCGCACTCGTGCTTTTCGCTTTGGGCGTCGTCACCGTTTTCGTGCTGAAATCCTATCGTTTCAAGTGGGTCGTCGGGACGGTGCTGGTCAGTTATCTTTTTATGATTGGTTATGTGTTGGCAAGTGTTCAAGAGGCTGAAAACCAAAAAGATTACTATAGGAATCATCAGTTGGATGCCCGCTACTATGTGGCGCGGGTGTTCGACTATCCGACCGAGCGGACCAACGCCATCCGCACGGTGCTTGAATTGGAATACCAGTTTGGCGACAGCCTGCCTTCGCGCTATGTAGAGGGCAAGGTGATGGCTTATTTCCCCAAGTCTGAATCGGCGTTTGCCTTGCGCTACGGCGATTTGATTGCCATTCCCGCGCCCATCCGCGAGGTGTCGCCACCCCTGAATCCGGGCGAATTCGACTATCGCGATTACCTGTCGCGGAAGGGCATTACGGGGCAAACTTATTTGAAGGACGAGGATTGGATCGACTTGCAGGTACACAATGCCAATCCGCTGTATTCGTTTTCTTTTCGTTTCCGTGACATTTTGCTCAAGTCATTGCAAGACAACGGCCTGACAAATGACGAGTTGGGCGTGGCAGCCGCTGTTTTGTTGGGCTACAACGAGTATCTCGCCAACGAAATGCGCAACAAGTATGTGGCCGCCGGCTCGATGCACATCCTTTGTGTGTCGGGGATGCATGTAGGCATCATCTATCTGTTTGCCTCCTTCCTTTTGGGTTTCCTCAACCGCAAAAGGTGGCAGAAAATGCTGAAAAACATGCTGTTGCTTGCCTTGGTTTGGTTTTATGCCTTCATCGCGGGACTTTCGCCCTCCATTTTGCGCTCCTCGCTGATGATTTCTTTCGTCATCATTGGCGAAATGATTCAACGTAAGGGGTTCGCTATTAATTCAATAGCGGTTTCGGCGTTCATTCTGCTTTGCATCAATCCGTACAATCTGCTGGAAATGGGCTTTTTGCTTTCTTATTCTGCCGTCATCGGGATTGTGGTGCTGCAAAGTCCGATTTACCACCTGTTTTTCGTGAAAAACCGGGTATTGGACAAGGCTTGGGACATTACGGCGGTGGCACTTGCGGCGCAAATCGCGACCATGCCGTTCACCTTGTTCTATTTCAACCAGTTCACGACCTATTTCTGGCTTTCCAACCTGTTTATGACGCCGATTTCGTTCATCGTCGTTGTCAGTGGCATGGTGCTGCTTTTGGTTTCGTGGATTCCTTATGTCAATGCGCTGGTTGGTTATTTGGTTTGGGGCGCGATTTATGTGATGAATTGGGTAGTAGCGTGGATTGAAAGTTTGCCGTTGTCCATCGTTAAAGGGGTGCATATCAGCGAGTTCGAGTTTTCTTTGCTTTTGTTGGCTTTCTTGTTGCTGCTCCTGATGGTCACCTTGCGGAAGCGACGTATGCTTATCGCCATGCTTTCAGCCTTGTTGCTGCTTATGGTTTCGGTGACGGTGAGGGTCTATCAGTCTGACAGTCAAAGTGGAATGACGGTTTTCAGTTTGCGTAACCATACTGCCATCGATTTCGTGAAGGGCGGTGAACACCTGCTTTTGACCGATTCGACATTGATGGCCGACGAGTCAACCGTCGACTATAGTTTGAAAGGTGCTTGGACGAAACGCCACCTTTCGTTGCATCCGCAAACCATTGGTTTTGAGGAGGATTTCAATAATGGCTACCTTTTCAAAAAGTCGAATTTGGTTTCCTTCGACGGGAAGTTGTTGGCCCTTTGGAACGATGATTGCCGCGCCGACGATAGCCTTTCCTACCGTTTGCCGCACAATTGCTCATCATCGATGGTTCGGTGCCTCGTTATTTGGCCGAGAAGTGGGCCAGTCAGGCGTTGGCGATGGGCGTATCTTGCTATGATGTTGGGGCTGGAGCCTTTGAGGATTGGCGATTTGAGTCAGAATGAGAAAAAAATCGATAATTATTAATATATTGAAGACCAATATATTGAAACTTTTTTGATAAAAAAGTTCAAAAAAATGTCGAAAAAAGATTGCCAGTTTCAGAAAAGGTTGTACTTTTGCACCCGCAAAGCAAAGCAATAGAGTTCTTTTTCAGGTTGGTCCGGTAGTTCAGCTTGGTTAGAATGCCTGCCTGTCACGCAGGAGGTCGCGAGTTCGAGTCTCGTCCGGACCGCTCAAAGCGCAAGTCCAAAAGACCTGCGCTTTTGTTTTATAATCAGATTGTTGAAAACGAGAGCGTTATGTCATTCATTGATGAGATTAACAGGCGACGCACCTTCGCCATCGTCAGCCACCCTGACGCGGGTAAGACCACTTTGACCGAGAAATTGTTGCTCTACGGCGGTGCCATTCAGGTGGCCGGTGCCGTGAAGTCGAACAAAATCCGCAAGACCGCCACTTCCGACTGGATGGAAATCGAGCGGCAACGCGGCATCTCGGTGGCCACCTCAGTGATGGGATTCGAATATAAGAACATCAAAATCAATATTTTGGACACTCCCGGTCACAAGGACTTCGCAGAAGACACTTTCCGCACCTTGACGGCTGTGGACAGCGTCATCGTCGTCATCGACTCGGCCAAAGGCGTGGAGTCGCAAACAGAGAAATTGGTCGAAGTTTGCAGAATGAGGAATACGCCCATCATCGTCTTTATCAATAAGATGGACCGACCGGGCATGGACCCGTTTGAACTGTTGGACGAAATCGAGCAGAAACTGAACCTGAAGCTCACGCCGCTGAGCTGGCCCATCAACAGTGGACCGAAATTCAAGGGCGTTTACAGCATCTACGACGAGAGCCTATACCTCTTCAATTCTGACAAACAGCACATTACGGAAGGAATCGCCTTCGATGATTTGAGCAATCCCGACTTGGACAAGATGATTGGCGAGGATGCCGAAACGCTTCGCAACGAAACGGAATTGGTGCAAGGCGTTTACGACGATTTCAGTCGTGAGGCTTACTTGAAAGGTGACATTTGCCCCGTGTTCTTCGGCTCGGCCTTGAACAATTTCGGCGTGAAGGAACTGTTGGACTGCTTCATCGAGATTGCGCCCACACCGATTGGCCGTGACACGGTGGAACGCCGCATCGAGCCGACCGAGGAGAAGTTTACTGGCTTCGTGTTCAAGATTCACGCCAACATGGACCCCAACCACCGCGACCGCATCGCCTTTGTGCGCGTGGTTTCGGGCCGCTTCGAGCGCAACAAGAACTACTTCCACGTGCGCCAACGTCGCGAACTGAAATTCTCGAATCCGACCGCTTTCATGGCACAGAAAAAATCTGTTTTAGACGAGGCCTATCCAGGTGATATTGTGGGTCTTTACGATGCCGGCAACTTCAAAATCGGCGACACCCTGACCGAGGGCGAAATCCTGAACTACAAGGGCATTCCGAGTTTCTCGCCCGAGCAGTTCCGTTATGTGGAAAACGCCGACCCGATGAAGTCGAAGCAATTGGCCAAGGGCTTGGAACAACTGACGGACGAGGGTGTAGCCCAACTCTTTACAGGCAAGATGACGGGTCGCAAAATCATCGGCACGGTGGGAGAGTTGCAGTTTGAGGTGATCCAATATCGCCTGCAGCACGAGTACAACGCCTCCTGTCGCTACCAGCCGATTTCGCTCTACAAGACCGCGTGGATTACCAGCACCAACGAGGCGCAATTGGCTGATTTCAAGATGCGTAAGTCGATGAACCTCGCCGAAGACAAGGAAGGTCGCGACGTGTTTTTGGCCGAGTCGCCCTACGCCCTGCAAATGGCGATGGAGAAATACCCCGACATCGAGTTCCATTTCACTTCGGAGTTTTGATGAACATGAATGGCCATGAATTATCCGTGAAATCGCAGATTCAACGGAGTTAATTGATCCATAAATTGAAATTCTTGATAATTGACTTCGTCGAAATGCTCCGCATTCAGCGTAGCTAATCTTCGATTTTGTGTTCAATTGGTGGAAATTCGTGTAAAAAAAATGAAATGATGTTAATTCGTGTAAAAAAAATGAAATAGGTAAAAGATATTTTTGTAATTTTGCAGCCTCAAACCGGAAATCGGTGAATAATCTATGTAAAACATTGATTATCAAGCAATTGGTAGGGGGGGGTAAATCTCCGCTCCAAACTTTTGCATACCCTCTATCCAAGGCAGGGCCAATGGGCTTTGTCTTGGATTTTTTTTGTGCCTGCCGGGATATTGGGATTCCCTCTTGGCTTCCTTTTTACTCCCCCTGGCCCCCTCTCAGAGGGGGAAGCGCAAAGCGGGAAAGAACTTGACGAAAGACTTGGCAGAGAACCCGCAGCCGGTAGGTTTCCCCCTCTGAGAG
>CACXQO010000154.1 GCA_902769815.1 uncultured Bacteroidia bacterium
CTCGTGCTGCAATTCGTAATAATTCTTCAGCTCGGCTTGCGTCTCGGAAATTTGCTGGTAATCATAGCTCAGTTCCCGCCGCAGATTGGCTAATGTGGCATCCAAATCCATTCCCGTAAAAACGGCCAAGGCTGGCACCGCAACGGCCAGCAATGCCACAAGAAAGCAGAAGACTTTTCGCCTTTCCTTGAATCTTATTTGCATAATTGTCTATGGTCTATCGATTATTCATCAGGGAAGGGGAAATCAAAGTTAGGCATGTTTCCAACATAGTGCATTGTAGGTGAGCCGGACATGCCGTCGATGGCCAAACCTGTCATGTCGATGGTGTAAGTGTCGCCATTCCTTGCAACCGAGGCTTCACCGCTTGATGCAAACTTGAGCGTTTTAAGACTCATGCCTTGCACATAGATAATTGAGTTATCGTCACTTGAATAGGTACCCTCTGGAATGTCGTTGTCGAAGGATGTCGCCGAGATGAATCCAATCAAGTCGCCGTTTGCAGTAATGAAAGCAGCAACGTTGTAAGGCGTGGAGAAAATCTCAAGCTTTGTCCTGCCTGCCGTCACGAGGTTGGTGCCGTTGAAATCGCCTTCCTCGACTGTTGATAGGACATAATTCAACATATTGTCTTCAAAGTCGACTGAAGATGTTGCGACCTGAGTCAGGTCTTTCACGTTCTTGACTTCGATATTTGTGGTTGTGACGGTGAATTGGTCTTGGTTCATTTCGAGTGTAAACGAGCCATTGTCGGCAACATAGACATCTGCTTGGTCCATAAGGGTTTCAAGGCTGAAGTTGATGATGTTGTCCACTTCGTGTTCTGCAATGAGATACATCGGGAAGTGGGCTAAAGGCTGTTGCGGGTCAAAAACAAGGTTGTGTGTGCCTGGAGTGAAGTCGCCTCTGAAAACGATGATGGCTCCTTTGGCTTTACTGCCGAGGACACCAACATAATCACCTTGCGACAACACTATAGCGTTGTAAATCAACCCGCTGTCTTGAATGTTTTCGATAGCAAAGGCATTGTTGATGTCGAACTCGGTTGCGCCTAAAGTGAATTTTTGCGTGTGAGTGTCAGAATCAGTGGTGGTTTTTTTGCAACTCACGAAACTTGTTGCTACTGCTGTTACGAGCATAAATGCCCAAAAAAGCTTTGTGTTTTTGATGATTTGATTTGCTTTCATGATAGTTTTCGTTTTATAGGGTTTATTTATTTATTTATGGTATCAAAATCTTCTGCGTCTTTCCGTGAACAGCCCACATCATTCCCAATGTCAATTGGAGCCATGAAACATGGCTGCAAAGGTAAAAAGAATTGGCAATTATATTCAATTAGTCCTTGTTTTTTTAACTAATTGATTATCAGTCAAATTCAAGTAAACCAAGTCAAAAAAGGTTCATAACATGCTGTTTTTCCAGAATTTTGATGCGTTTACCTTGTATTCAAAAGAAATGAATACCCAAGATTTCAAAAGAATTGCCTATTTTTGCACCCATTAAAAAGCCTTGAAAGGGCGACCCTATGTTATCGGGAGATTTTAATCCCCGCATTATCAGGCTGCCAAGGTGTGACAGCCCTAAAATTGAGTAACTGCAAAATGTAAACTGATAAGAGATGGACGGCAAAAGATTAGAAAGAGTAAACAAACTGATACAGAAGGAATTAGGCGATATTTTCCAGAAGGAACTGAAGCCGAAAGTGCCGATGTTGATGATAACGGTGACCCATGTGAGGGTCACGTCTGACCTTGGCTATGCCAATGTGTATTTGAGCGTTTTCGGCGTGGACGACAAGAAAAAAGTGGTCGAGGAAGTGGGCCAAAACGGTAGAGCCATACGTGGCTTGCTCGGCAACCGCATCCGTCACCAAATGCGCGTCGTGCCCGAACTGCGTTTCTTCGAGGACGACTCACTCGACTACATAGAAAACATCGACAACCTGTTGCACCCAGAAAAGTGAGACTGCCGCTGTTCATAGCAAATCGTTACTTGCTGGCCAAAAAGAGCCACAACCTCATCAATATCATCACATGGATTTCCATTTTGGGTATTAGTGTGGGGTCGTTTGCGCTCATCGTGGTGCTTTCGGCCTTCAACGGCTTGGAAAAGGTGATTTCATCTATGAACAACCGCCTCACGCCTGATTTGCAAATCGCCGCTGTGAAGGGCAAGACCATCGACTTGACGGCTTTTCCTTTAGGCCAACTCAAAGAAATCCAAGGCGTTGACTATGTGATTCCCACAATTACCGAAGACGCGCTTTTCCGTGCCAACGACAAGCAGCACATTGGACAAGTGAAAGGCGTAGGTGTTGAATATCAGAATATTGGTCGGATGAATGAAATCATGCACGGCGGAAATGGTTTCCAACTCTCCGATGGTGAATACAACTTTGCCGTTCCGGGCGCGGGCGTGGCATGGTATCTTGGCATCAATGCTTACAATCCTTACGCGATGGTGCGCGTGTATGTGCCCAAACGCGGCAACGCCTCGCTGATGAGCCTCGAAAACAGTTTCAACTCCGACGTGCTGACCGTGCGCAGCGTGTTCTCCACCGAACAGGAACAGGACGAAAAATTGGTACTCGTGCCTTTCGATTGGCTTTCGGAACTGCTTGAATATGAGAACAAAGCCTCGAATGTGGAATTGTTCACCGCTCCGAATATGGATATAAACAAGGTGAAAAAAGAAGTGAACGCCATAATTGGGGAAAATTTCATCGTGAAAAACCAACAGGAGCAGCAAGAAACGCTTTACAGAATCATGCGTTCTGAAAAATGGGCGGTGTATGTCATCCTCACTTTCATCTTGATTTTGGCCACATTCAATGTAGTTGGGTCGCTTTCCATGCTGATGATCGACAAGCGTAAGGACACCGAAATCCTGAAATCAATGGGGGCCGACAACCGATTGATACAGAAGATTTTCCTGAATGAAGGCCTGCTGATTTCCGTGGTGGGCGGCATCATCGGTTTGCTGTTGGGCATCATTTTGGTGCTGTTGCAACAGCAGTTCGGTTTCGTGAAGTTCGGCACGGGCGGCAATTATGTAGTGGACGCTTATCCAGTGCTTTTGAAACTCAAGGATGTGTTGCTCATCTTCGCTACCATCCTCGCGGTGGGCTGCACTTCGGCCTTCCTCACGGTGCGCCATGCCATGCGGAAAGAGGTCAAAATTTAAGGTTTTGTCCGCCTCAAGAACTATATTTTTCATCCACCCAAATTGTAAAACCTGTTTATTGTCCGATTGATTTTCAGTTATTTATGATTTTTCTACGGAAAAATGCTTGTAAAAACCGAAAAGAAGGCTGTAATTTTGGCAATCGCTTTTTTCCTTGCGCTACTTTTGCGCCAAAATTTGGTTTTATGCAACGAGCGAACATTTTATTCCGTAATTTTGTCCCTATGAAAATAAGTCATTTGATTTTTGGTAGTCTGTTGCTGGTCTTGACCGCTTGCAACCCGTCACAACGTGAGGCGAAGCAGTTGCTCCGCCAAGCCGAATCTGTTTTGGAAACCTATCCTGAAAGTGCCTTGCATTTAATTGATAGTGCAATGCACATGGAAGTCTATTTCACCGAAGCCCAACGCATGGAGATGGCCTTGCTGCAAGGCCGCGCCATCTACGGCGACGACCGCGATGCCACCGACCCTACTGCATCGAATGGTAACTTTTTGTTTGATAAGGTGATGAACCGCATCTACACCTCTCCCGACCTTGATGGTGCTCCTGCCTATTTCGCTCGAAAAGGCCAACCCAAAAAGGCTGCTTTGGCCGCACTTTACAAGGGTTACGACTTGCAGTCGATTTATGCCGATGGTTTGGCCTTGCAATCTTTCGAAGAAGCCACAGACTATGCGCTTCGGGCGGGCGATAGCCTCACCGCTGCCCGCGCCTTTTTCCAGATGGGAAGGCATTTGCATTGGATGGACAGATATGGAGAAGCCGCAGTCGCCTTGGATTCTGCCGACCGTTATTTTGGCAACCGTTTATATGAGAGGGCCTTCGTGCAGAACATGATGGGCGTAAACCAATGTTTTTTGGAGGAGTTCACCGATGCTGCAATCCATTTGGCCAATTGTCTTGAATTTGCAGTCGAAAGTGGCAACAAAGAAGCCCAGTGGCGTGGTATGTTCAACCAAGGTATACTGGCTGGCGACAAGTTTTTTGACCAAAGAGATGCGGGCTTGCAATATTTGCGACTATTGGAGGCTGAAGCCACAGGACTGAAATTGGCAACCAAGGCATACGGCATATACAAACTGTTTTTTAATCATAATGTTAGACACAAGATTAAGCCGATAGACGACGATTCGACCGCTTATTATAGCGGTGTTTGGGCGAGTGCGATGCAATTCGATAGAAAGTATAAACTGGGTGGCGCCGACGTGTTTTGCTTCTATGGTCGGCAACACGACCTGTATCCGGTTTTCTTGACGCATTGGATTACGGCTGATGAAACCGTGTATGGCGAGAGTTATGGTGTAATCAAAAATTACCGTCGGCAGCAGCAGCGAAACGATTATTTGAATTTGCGTAATGCGATGGCTGAAAAGCACCTTCAAAAGCAACATAAAACCATGGTTTTCTGCATCGTGGCTATTTCGGCACTCCTGTTAATAATAGGTGCCTTGCTGTTTTGGCTGAAACGCAAGCCGAAAACGGAAATGGTTGAGACCCCAATGGAAGAACCAAAACCGGAAATCCAAGTGACGGAACCAAAGCAGCCCGAGGAGAATCCTTTTGTGAAGCAGGAACTCACGAACCGTTTGCGCCTCATTCTTGCTGCTGCCCGCATCGAGAAAAACGCCTACGACCCAAAGATGGAGTGGAAACCTTTGGTGCGGCAGGTGATGAATGGGAAAGAAACCGCATTTGAGAGTGCCGTGTCGGTCATCGAGGCGGCCTATCCGGGCTTGCAGGCGATGATTGCCGAACAATTCCCCGACCTGAACGAAACCGATGCCAAAGTGTGCCTGCTTTCGTGCAGTGGCCTCACCAACACGGAGATGGGCGACTTGCTCGGTTTGAGCGTCTATTCCATCAACAAAAGCCGTAGCGAATTGCGCAAAAAGTTGGGCTTTGAGCCTGACGAATTGAAGAACCGCTTGTAATTTCACTTCTTTATCTTATTGTGTTTTAGTTGTTTGCAAATCGATCTCAAAGAAAGATTTGTAAGCCGCCAAATCAAAATTGTAAACCCGTTGACATGTCATCGGCTTGGGCTACTTTTGCCACAAAATCAACAATTAAACAGTTCAACAATCAACAATTCAACAATGAAACACATCCCAACCTTAACCCTTATGCTAATGCTTTCAATGGCAGGCATAGCCCAGACCCACACATTGAGTGGTACGGTCTGCGACGAACAAGGAACTTTGCCCTACGCCACCGTTATGGTATGGCAAGGCAACGACACTTTGAAAGCCACTTACGGCATCACCAACAAGCAAGGCGACTTCGCCCTGCATGGCCTAAAGGAAGGCCGTTACAAAGGCTTGGTAAAGTTCACCGGCTTTGAACACCTGCCTTTCTCGGTCAATCTTGACAAAGATGTGCGTCTTGACACGCTGCGCCTCAAGCCCGATGTGAAAATGCTGAATGAGGTGCAAGTAACCGCCTCAAAGGTCTTTGAGGACAAGTTCGACAAACTGAAGATGAACATCAGCGAACTGAAATTGCCGCCTGCGGCCACCTATATTGATGCGCTGCGCGAAATCCCCGGCTCGTTCTACAAGGTGAGCGAGAACACGCTGACCGTCCTGAACAAGCCCGTGCTCGTGCTACTTAACGGCAGGCCGCTTCGCGTTTCGTTCAGCCAAATCACCGATATGCTGCAAGGCGAAAAGGCCGAGGACATCGCCGAGGTGGAAATTATGTACGAAACGCCGCCACGTTTCGCGGGCGAGTGGGATGGCCCCGTGGTGAACCGGTAACGTTTCGGGCGACCTGCAACTGCGCAAACACCTCGGGGCGAGGTCGTCGCTCAACCTCAACTTCAGAACCTTGAAAACCAATACCTATCTGTATCTGTCGCAAAACTACAATCCGAGAGAGTATGCCTACCGCTATTGGCAGTATCGCGAGGGTGGCGACACGCTGATGCGGCGCGAGGCAAACCATACCAGCAATATGAACTCTTATTATTTGAATACGGGCACAGGCATCCAGTTTGACGACAACAACTCCTTGGACATCAACTTCTCGGGAGACCTCGATTTCGACCACAAAAACATCAATGAGTACATCCTCGACCGAGGAACGGCCATCCATTCTACCGACACGGCGCGGAACGATTCGCGTTCCTATTGGGGCGACATTTATTACAAGCACAACTTTAACGACCCCAAACATTACATCACCGTGGATGCCAACTTGAGCCGCAATCTCAATGCGTCGAGCAACCTGCGCCAATACACCTATTTGCCTGATTCGGTGACTTACAACCGTGATGCCTCGCCCTATTCCGGTTGGCTTTTCTCGACCCGCGCCGACTATACCCGTGAATGGGACAAAATTCGAATCCAATCAGGTCTTTCTTACAACTATTCCGATTTGGAAAATGATTTCAGTTACGAAAATCTCATTGACGGCGCATGGCAACCTGACACTTTGGTAACCAACGATTTCAATTACAAGGAGAACTCCTTCATGGGTTATTTCATTTTTGACCATCAAGTGAGCGAGAAGTTCAGTTATGCCGTCACGCTTACCGACTCGTATGTGCGCACTTTGGGCATTTCGGAAACCACAGGAATCAAAACACCGTACAACTACAACGTCTTTCGTCCGTCGCTTTCCTTGCGATTCAAACCTCATGAGGACCATTACTTTACCCTCACCTACAGTCGCAACTATGGGAAG
>CACXQO010000155.1 GCA_902769815.1 uncultured Bacteroidia bacterium
TATATAACGGCGAGATCATCAAAATCGAGGATTTCCTCGACCAGAAGAAAAAGGTCAGCGAGAAGAAGGTGAAGCTGCTCATCGACCGCATCAAGGTCAGCGAGAGCATGGACGACGCCATCGGACGCATCTCCGACTCGGTGCAGACTGCCTTCTACGAGGGCAAGGAGACCTGCCAGGTGATCAGCGAGCTTGACGGCGAGCGCAAGGAAGCCGACTTCTCGTCGCGTTTCGAGGCCGACGGCATCACCTTCGAGCCGCCCACGGCCAACATGTTCGCTTTCAACAATCCTTACGGTGCCTGTCCGACCTGTCAGGGCTTTGGCAGCGTCATTGGCATCGACCCCGACCTGGTGGTGCCCAACAAGAGCCTGTCGATCTACGAGAACGCCATCGCCTGCTGGCGCGGCGAGAAGATGAGCGAGTGGAAAGATGCCCTCATCCGTGTGGCCGACAAGGTGGGCATCCCCATCTTCAAGCCATTCTACGAACTCACCGACGAGCAGGTGAGCCTCCTTTGGACTGGTAACCAATATTTCGAAGGCATCGTGAACTTCTTCAACTATGTTGAGACACAGTCGTATAAGATACAATACCGCGTGATGCTGTCGCGCTACCGTGGCAAGACGGTCTGCCCCGAATGCCACGGCACACGCCTGCGCCGACAAGCGCAATATGTGAAGGTGGGCGGCAAGAGCATCACCGACCTCGTGCTGATGCCCTTGGACGAGCTGAAGGCCTTCTTCGACCACCTCAAACTCGACGAGACTGACAGCAAAATCGCCTCTCGCCTGCTGGTGGAGATCAACAACCGCCTGGATTTCATCATCGAGGTGGGCTTGGGTTACCTGACCCTGAACCGACTCTCCAACACACTCTCTGGCGGTGAGTCGCAGCGCATCAACCTCGCGACATCGTTGGGCAGCAGTCTGGTCGGATCCACCTATATTCTGGACGAGCCCAGCATCGGTCTGCATTCCCGCGACACCGAGCAACTCATCAAGGTGCTGAAACGCCTGCGCGACATCGGCAACACCGTCATCGTGGTGGAACACGACGAGGAAATCATCCGTGCCGCCGACTACATCATCGACATCGGGCCGATGGCAGGTGCCTTTGGCGGCGAGGTCGTGTTTGAAGGCGAAATCAAGGACCTGGTCCACTGCGAGAAAAGCCTCACCACGCAATACCTCACGGGCAAGATGAGCATTCCCGTCCCCACCCGCAGACGCAAGAGCGCCAACGCCATCGTCATCAAAGGCGCGACGCAGAACAACCTCAAGAACCTCACCGTGCGCTTCCCGCTCAACATGATGACCGTCATCACGGGCGTAAGCGGCTCGGGCAAATCGACTTTGGTGAAGGATGTGCTCTACCCTGCCATGAAACGGCAGTTGGGCGAGAACGCCGAGAAATGCGGCAGTTACGGTGCTTTGGAAGGCGACCTGCGCCTCATCCAGGCCGTCGAGTTCATCGACCAGAACCCCATCGGCAAGTCATCGCGCTCCAATCCGGCCACTTACCTGAAGGCCTACGACGAGATCCGGGCGCTGTTCTCGGAGCAAAAACTGGCCAAACTGCGCGGCATCAAGCCTGCCTTCTTCTCGTTCAACGTGCCGGGTGGTCGCTGCGAGGAATGTGAGGGCGAGGGCGTGCAAAAGATCGAGATGCAGTTCATGGCTGATGTCTATCTGCCTTGCGAGGCCTGCCACGGCACGCGCTTCAAGGAAGAGGTCTTGGAGATCAAATACGACGGCAAACACATCTCCGACATCCTCAACATGAGCATCGAGGAGGCCATCGACTTCTTCGAGCACTCGTCGGAGCGGCAAACCCCCATCGTCGGGCGCATCGTCAACCGATTGAAACCCTTGCAGGAAGTTGGTTTGGGCTATCTGAAGCTCGGGCAGTCGTCGAGTTCGCTCTCCGGCGGCGAGGCGCAACGCGTGAAGTTGGCCTATTTCCTCATTAAGGGACAGGTGGAGAAGCCCACGCTCTTCATCTTCGACGAGCCGACCACGGGCCTGCATTTCCACGATGTGAACAAACTGCTGGAGTCGTTCAACGCCCTGATTGCCAACGGCCACAGCGTCATCATCATCGAACACAACATGGATGTCATCAAGTCGGCGGACTGGGTCATCGACCTGGGTCCCGAGAGCGGCAACAAGGGTGGCGAGATCGTCTTTGAAGGCACGCCAGAGGACTTGGTGAAGTGCAAGGCATCATATACGGGTAAAGCATTGAAAAGTAAGTTGTGATTATGTCACAAAACCTACAAAACTTTCAAAACCATTGTATAATTCTTATGAGTTTGTGGTATTGAATGATTAAAAAGACCTCTGCACAAATTGTTTCGTAATGCTATCTTGGTGTTCTGTCATCATAATAGTCGTATCTTGGAGAACGATTCGAATTGTCTTTGATGCATGATCTGATACCTAATATTGTTGTAGCGAGAAAGCAAAAGAGTAAAATTGGTACTACAAGCCAATCGTGACCTTTTTCCTTTGCCTTGTCACTAGTAACATAAAAAATTAGGACAATTAACGCGATTAAGATTATTAGTACTACCATAGTATTTAATTGAACAAACTCCCAATTCCACTACATATCAGCCCAATAAGAGCTATTATTAAAGCCGCAGCAATTGTGACAAGGAAGTATTGTCCAATCATACCAAGCGAACTTTCCGATTCCACAATTGTATTACCACCTTTTCCAACAATTCTATGTATTTCTTTCGGGGTGGTTTCTTTTATCTTAAATTTTGGAAATGACTTCCTACAAATAGATGCTTGCAAAGAAGTTTTTTTTACATAGTTCGTGGAACTAAAACTATACGATTGTAACGAAAGTTTTTCGACCTTGTCTGTTATTACTTCTCCACTTTGCCTATCCACAAATTCGAAGCATACCTCTCTTATAGGACAAGAGTAACATATCCCAGTATCACCCGTTGGATTATCTACAACGGAAAAAGTTCTTTCTACTAGCATATTGTGTTTTGTTTTAAGGGTTTATTTTATGGTATATTCTAGATAATGTATAAGTTTTGACATCATAGTGTTTGCTTCCATTAGGATATATTTTGTCAACATACCTGAACTTAATATACAAATAATCAGAACAGTCATAATGGTCACTATGTTCTCCGTATGAAACTACAATACTGCCATCCCCATTACCGGAATCAGGGGAAACTGATACTGGAGCCTCAAAGTGCGTATCGTCTAATGTTACCGACCATTCCGAGTTTGTCTCAAAATACAAGGTGACACTCCCTGCACGCCAATCTCTCAATATAGTAGTAATAATGCAACGAAAATAATAATTTTCACTTCCATTATTACTGCCTCCATTACCACCATTATTACCGCTGCCGTTACCATTATTATCAACAGTTTCATTTTGAGTTGTTCCATTGTTGACATCCTCTTTTTGGCATGAAACAAGAGGCATTGCTGCAATTAGAATTAATACAAACAATCGTTTTATTCTCATCCTTTTAGATTGCCAGTTTTATCCTGTTGGCCCTTCAGTTTAAAATAATTCAATTTCGATTACCAGCCATTGAGCCAAAAGCCTTTGTTTCATTAAGGAGATTGAGAAAGGCGCAAATCCTTTCATCTGATAGCCACTTATTTCTTATGGAAGGTTGTCTGGAATATACCTTTGGAGTAAATAAGGGTTGAAAGTAATTCACGCCATGCGTGAACTTTCGCGACCTTATTCTCACTCCAGTATTTGTTTTCCAGACATTTACCATAAGGAGAACAAGAGCGTCAAGCTCAATATGTCATGTTAGTTATGTCTTCTTTTATACCATAGTTTTTCGTTTAAAATCGGGTGTAAAATTACACATATTATTTCATTCTGATGAAATTCAATTTAAATAATCAACTTTTCCCGCCTGTCGTTTCAAAAACTCCGCAGGGTCAACTACATCAATGGCAGACAAGATGAAATCTTTGCCGTTGCGCGTAACTATGCCATCAACACTTCCATCAACCAAAGCGCAATGATATTGCACGGAATCCTCAAAGTCTTTCCATCCAGCCCGCAATGCAGCAGAAATCACCGGGCCATTTACTGGCAATGTGTTTACAACTTCACCCAATTGGGAAAGACAGTCGATGCGGTCTTCATGGGAAAGAAACTTGCGCAACGAGTAATAGATATTGGTGTAGGAAAGTGCACACAGGCTAACCTTGTACTCGCCTTGTTCGGCGCCATCAATCAAAGCGGCAGCAGCGGCGGCACCCTCACGGTTCAAAAGAAGGTCGATGATGACATTTGTATCAACAAGATAATGCTTCATGCTTCGTAACGGTTTGCCAGTTCTTCCTTATAGTCAAAATCTTTTGGGGCTGTAGCAATGCCGCGAAGTCTTTGCGAGAGCGGTTGCTTTCCCACGACGGAGGCCTTTTGTCTTGCGGCAAATTCAATCAATATCATGTCCATCTGCCGCTGTAGCCATTGCTCAAGAGCCTTTTCGTCCTCAAATGCCGGCCGAATGGTCTCAATTACCGTATCGTTTACCAAGAGGTTATAAGTACACATTGTTTTATGTTTAATTTCGATGGCAAAATTACACAATTTCTGTCACCTTGCAACTATTTTCTCTAATTTTGCACTTGAAATGCGAAGCACTGACTAACGTCGAATCTTCGATTTCAACGGAGTTAAATACGAACACTAATATGTCACAAAACCGACAAAACATATAAAACCATCATTTGGCGTGGGCGGCTGCGCAACCGCGTCGCCGCCAGAAAGCCGCCGGTTGGCATGCTTTCCACAACCAAGCAAAAAAGTTTTGTCGGGTTTTGCAAGTTTTGTGATAAAAAACAAGAATATGAAACCATCCGAAATCAACCAACTCTTGAGTGAGCGGCAGCAGAAAGTAGTGGATACCCTGCTCGGCCTCGGCATCGACTTCGACATCAAGTTCCATCCGCCGTTGGGTTCCATTGAAGAGTCGTTGGCCTACTGGGGCAAGTTTGAGGCCACGCACTGCAAGAACCTGTTTTTCAGGAACCACAAAGGCAACAAGCATTACTTGGTCATCTTCGAGTGTATGCACCAGATGGACATCCACGACCTCGAGCAGCGCCTGCACCAAGGCAAGCTGACCTTCGCCTCGGAGGCCCGAATGGAGAAATACCTCGGCCTGAAGCCCGGCAGCGTCTCCCCCTTCGGCCTCATCAACGATGAGAACCACGAGGTGCATCTCTTCATCGACAAAAACCTCTTGAACGCCCCTCGCCTAAGCTTCCATCCCAATGACAACACGGGGACGATTATCATTAGCCAGGAGGACTTTATCAAGTTTTTGGAGGCGATGGGGAATTCGTATGAGTTTGTGGAGTTGTATGATTGAAGCGGAGCGAAGATTTTAATCTTTCAAACATCCAATTGGAACAACCATCACACCGTCTGTCCGCATATATGCATATTGTCCGACGGCCGTCAGCACCATTTTGAAAGACGGCTTCTTCATCTTAGTAGTATCAATCATTTCCGCTAACGAGATTAAGTTGGCAGCACCTTCTTCGATGAGTGTTTCACCGCCAAGTTTTATCTCTATCAACCCATAACTGCCATTCCTCAAATGCACGACAGCATCACATTCGAGGCCGTTCTTGTCACGATAATGAAACACATTGCCGTCATTGGCATCGGCATACACACGCAAATCCCTCACACAAAGCGTTTCGAAGAACAGGCCCATTGTCTCCAAGTCATTCAGCAAATCGTTAGGTCCTAAACCCAATGCAGCGATGGCAACGGATGGATCAACAAAATATCGTGTTTTACTACTGTTGCGTTATTATATTTATGTCCATTAATTGAACAATCTTCATTTTGTTATATGCTTGATTATGAACATTATCAAAGCTGATGGAAAGAATAATGTATTAAATTACAATAAGTTACGATAAAATCCCAAAAAATTAACGCATCACTACTAATCGTGTTTCACTAGTTCGTATCGCTGTTTTAGAGCGCAGATTGGGATTCCATGCCGGCATATCCTCAATCACAAAGATTTTCTTCAGAGCCTTTATATACGAAACAACAGTTTCGTCACTCATCCCTTCCGGCTCATTTGTTTTCATGTCTGCGACAATAGTGGGAATGCCAGCCATTGCACCTTGAAGCCGGGCATAAGAACGCATCAGCCGCTTTGCACGATGTTCGTCTCTTGCCACCCCGTCAACCCTTGAAATGTCGGAACGAGTGATGGCCTCGAAATACTCTGTTGCTTGTCGGAGTGCCGCTTTCTGGGTTTTCTTGTTCAACGATTTAGGCCATCCACCACGGCAGATGGCAAAAGCGACATCTTCCATCTTGAGAGAATTGTTGCCATCTACCTTTTCGGGGTGGGAGAAAATCTCATTGAGGCTGACATCCCCCGACGACTCACCTGACTCCCATAACGACATAGGGCGCATCGTAAGCCAAGCAAAACGCCCTGCTCCCGTATGATGAATCTTCGAATTATCGGCAGGAACTGCAGACCCAGTCAGCATGAAGAGACCATCTTCTTGTCTATGGTCTGCCTCAAAACGCACGGCATCCCACAACTGCGGGGCAATTTGCCATTCGTCAATCAACCTTGGCGTGTCGCCATGAAGCAGTCGTTTGATATTGGTTTCTGCCAATTGCAGGTTCTGAGTCATTGTTTCAGGATCATCCATGTAAAGAATGCTTTTTGCCTGCTGTTCAGCCGTAGTTGTCTTGCCGCAAGCCTTCGGTCCTTCTATCAGAACTGCTCCCATAGCGTCCAACTTTTCTTCTAAAAGCCTATCGGCAATTCTTTCTCTGTAACCGATGTTGTGTTCTGCCATATAACATTCATTTTGTATCAGGCTGCAAAGATAGTTATTTCACTTAAAACAAGAGAATTATTTCCATTTGTTTGGTTATTTGGCGCACTTTTGTTTGGTTATTTGGCGTATTTT
>CACXQO010000156.1 GCA_902769815.1 uncultured Bacteroidia bacterium
CTCACCTCGCAGGACATCAACAACACCGCCGTGCCGCTCTCGATGATGGAGGCGCACAAACTGGTGGTGAAGCCCGCCTTGGAAGACCTCGTCGACAAGCTGAAAGGCATGGCTGAGGAATGGCGCGACATCCCGATGTTAGCCAAGACCCACGGCCAGCCCGCCAGCCCGACGCATCTGGGCAAGGAAATCTATGTCTTCGTGGAGCGCCTCAACGACCAACTGAGGATGCTCAACAGCGTGCCCTTCACAGCCAAGTTCGGCGGCGCCACGGGCAACATGAACGCCCACAAAGTGGCCTACCCCGACATCGACTGGCCCGCCTTCGCCAAGAAATTCGTGGAGAAAAGCCTGAAACTCAAACGCCAGCAGACCACCACACAGATTGAGCATTACGACTACATGGCCGCCTATTTCGATGCCCTGCGCCGCGTCAACACCATCCTGATTGACCTCTCGCGCGACATCTGGCTCTATGTCTCGATGGAATACTTCAAGCAGAAGATCAAGGCGGGCGAAGTCGGCTCGTCAGCAATGCCCCACAAGGTGAACCCCATCGATTTCGAGAACGCCGAAGGCAACCTCGGCATGGCCAATGCCATCCTCACTTTCCTCAGCACCAAACTACCCATCAGCCGCCTCCAGCGCGACCTCACCGACTCCACCGTCACCCGCAACATCGGCGTGCCGATTGCCCATACTTTGATTGCGCTCAAGTCGCTGATGAAAGGCTTGGACAAACTCTTGCTCAACGAGGACAAAATCCGCCAAGACTTGCAACAGAACTATGCCGTGGTGGCCGAAGCCATACAGACCATCCTCCGCCGCGAGCAAGTGGAAGGAGCCTATGAACTGCTGAAAGGACTTACTAGGACTAACAAACACATCGACAAGGCAGCCATTGACGAGTTCATCAAAGGCTTGCCGGTGAGCGAAAAAATCAAGGCGGAACTGGCCGCAATTACGCCGGAGAATTATACGGGGTATAACTTTTAATACTATTGTATCATGAAAAAGACTTTGTTAACCAGCGTCTTACTGTTAGGATGCTTCATTGCCTTTGGACAAACTGTAGATTCCACATACACGGTATCCACAGATATCAAACACATTGTTTTTAATGTTGTGAGCGACTCCAATTCAGATTACTACTATCCAAAGTTAGAGGAGAAAACAAAAAACAGCATGTCCGAATTGACCACAACTGAATGTTACTATTTGTATTATGGCCGTCTTTTTAAAAATAAGCACAAAGGTTTGCCTTTTCTTGCTTCTTCTGAGCGAATGGATTTTGACAAGGCACTCGCCAAAAATAACTGTAAAAAAATTATCAGCGCTGGTATACCTCTTTTGGAAAGCAACCCCGTTGATCTGACTGTTTTGCTTCACACATGCAAATGCATGAAGGACAAGAAAGACGAAAGATGGGAAGAATATAACACGTTATTTACCAAGCTACTTGACGCCATTTTTTCTGAAGGCACGGGGCAAAGTCCTGAAACTGCAATTAAAGTGGTAGACATTGAAGATGAGCATATTATAAAAGGTGTCCTTGGCTTTTTAGGCGGAACGAAGGGGCTGTATTTCAATGACAATTTTCCGGGTAGAGTTTTTAATGTGTGGAGTTTGGGCGAACAAAAACTCTACTTTGAAGAATTGTTTTTCGAGGACATCGAAGGCCTTGAATTAAACTGATACAACAATGTTATGAAAAAGCAGCCAAAAACTTTCGCCCGCGTCCTCACCTACGTCAAGCCCTACTGGGTTTCCATCGTGCTGAACCTCGTGTTCAACTTGGTCACGATATTCTTCTCGTTGTTCTCCTTCGCCTTGGTCGGGCCGTTCCTCACCTTGTTATTCAAGGAAGGCGCGGTGGAAGTCGTGGCCAAACCTGAATTCTCTTTCACCTCAGATTACTTGATGGGCTACCTCAACTGGTTTATGAGTAGCCTGATCGCCAGTGGAGGCAAATACCATGCGCTGGTCTTCATGTGTCTGTTGCTCCTTGCGGCTTTTTTCTTCCGCAATCTGGGACGCTTCTTCGCCTGCTATTTCATGGCCAACGTGCGTGTGGGAGCCGTCCACGACCTGCGCCGCGACGTATATAACAAAATCCTCATCCTGCCGCTGTCTTTCTACCACAGCCGCAAGAAAGGCGACACTTTAGCCCGTATCACCACTGATGTTCAGGAAGTTGAGGTCTCGATTTTGAACTATCTTGAAATGCTCATCAAAGACCCGCTGACCATCCTTTTCTATTTCGCCTTCATGATTACGCTCAGCCCGAAACTGACTCTTTTCGTGCTGATTGTCTTGCCCTTGGCAGGTCTGATTATCGGCAAGGTCGGCAAGATGCTAAAAAAGGAATCGAAGGAAGGGCAGACCAAACTGGCGGGCATCATTTCAACTGTGGAGGAAACCATTTCAGGGCTTCGTATTATCAAGGCATTCAACGCTTTGCGATATTCAAGTGACAAGTTTGAGGAGCAAAACGGCAACTACACCAAGGTGCTGCGCGGCATCCACCGCAAGCGCGACATGAGTTCACCGATGAGCGAATTTCTCTCGTCTGCAGTGGTGATTCTCGTACTGTGGTTTGGCGGCAAGCTCATCCTCGGCGGCGGCAACCATATCGACGCGGGAAGTTTCATCAGCTATATCGTTGTGTTTTCGCAGATTATCTCACCTGCCAAGTCTTTTTCACAAGGCTACTACAACGTGCAAAAGGGTATCGCCTCGGCGGAACGCATCTTTGAGATTTTGGATGCCGAAGAGGTGATTACAGAAAAAGAAAACGCATTGGAAATCAAGGATTTCAACGACTGCATCGAATACAAGGATGTGCATTTCAGTTACGGCAAGGACGAGGTGCTGAAAGGCATTGATTTGAAGATTCCGAAGGGCAAGTTTGTCGCCCTTGTTGGCGAGAGCGGCGGCGGCAAATCCACCATGGCTGACCTTTTGCCGCGTTTCTATGAAGTCGGCGAAGGCGCTGTTTGCATCGACAGGCACGACATTCGTGACTACAAAATCAGTGACTTGCGCGGCCTGATGGGCATCGTTTCGCAAGACACCATCCTTTTCAACGACACCGTTTTTAATAACATCGCTTTCGGCATGGAAAACATCTCGAAGGAAAAGGTCATTGAGGCTGCCAAAATCGCCAATGCTCACGAGTTTATTATGGCTTTGGAGCAAGGCTACGACACCCGCATCGGCGACCGTGGCATGAACCTCAGTGGCGGCCAGCGACAAAGGCTCAGCATTGCCCGAGCCGTGCTGAAAAACCCACCTATATTAATATTGGACGAGGCCACTTCTTCCTTAGACACTGAAAGCGAGCGACTTGTGCAAGATGCCTTGTCGAAAGTGATGAGCCAGCGCACTTCTATCGTCATCGCACACCGTCTGTCCACAATCCAACACGCCGACGAAATCGTAGTACTGCAAAAAGGCCAAATCATCGAGCGCGGCAAACACGATGAACTGATTGCCATCGGCGGCGTTTACAAGAAGCTGACCGATTTGCAGTCGATAAGTTAATGAAACACAAAAAAACAATGAAAAAAAATGTCATTCAAACCATTGCATTATTCGCTATCACATTGATTATGAGCACAGCTTGCCAACACAAAACACCCGTTGACCTCATCGTCCACAATGCCAACGTCTATACCGTCGACGGTGATTTCTCCAAAGCCCAAGCCTTTGCCGTGAAAGACGGAAAGTTTGTCGCCGTGGGCGATGAAGCGACCATCATGGGCCAATATTCAGCCAAGGAAACCATTGACGCACAAGGCGATGCGGTGTATCCGGGTTTCATGGACGGGCATTGCCATTTCACGGGATACGGCGAGAACCTCATCCGCTGGGCCGACCTGAAAGGCAGCCAATCATACGATGAAGTCATCGAGCGGCTAAAAGTCCACGATAGCCTCTACCCTTCCGAATGGCTTTTGGGTCGCGGCTGGGACCAAAACCTTTGGGAAGTGGCCGAATTTCCTGACAATAAAAGACTTGCCGAGGCTTTTCCCGAGAAAAAAGTCCTGCTGACCCGCGTGGACGGTCACGCCGTTTTGGTTTCCAAGGAAGTGCTTGATTTGGCGGGCATTAACGAAAACACGAAAATGGAAGGCGGTATGGCCATCGTCAAGGAAGGTCGCTGCACGGGCGTGTTGTTGGACAATTTGGCCGATGCAGCCAAGGCTTTGGTGCCGAAAATGGAAACCGAACTGCGGGTTCAAGCCTTGCTGAAAGCGCAAGAAAACTGCATGGCGGTCGGCCTGACGAGCGTCACCGATGCGGGACAAGACATTGCCACCATCAAACTCATTGACAGTCTGCAACAGGCCGGACAGCTCAAGATGCACGTCAACTCGATGGTCAATCCCGACGACGAGACGATGGATTACTATATGAATCAAGGTGTTATCGACAAGGAAAGGCTCACCGTCCGCAGCGTGAAAATCTACGCCGATGGTGCTTTAGGCTCTCGCGGCGCGAAACTGCTTGAACCCTACACCGACGACCCGACCAACGACGGCTTGATTTTGGAAAGCGACGACTTCTACAGCCACGTTTGCCAAAAGGCTTACGATGCTGGTTATCAAGTGTGTTGCCACGCCATCGGCGACGGCGGGGTTCATCATATCTTGGACATCTTTTCCGAATACCTCAAAGGCAAAAACGACCTCCGCTGGCGCATTGAGCACTCGCAAACGGTAAGCGACGCTGATTTCCAGCGTTTTGGCGAGTTTTCCGTCATCCCCTCCATCCAAACCACGCATTGCACTTCCGATATGGACTGGGCCGACGAGCGTCTTGGCGAGCGCATCAAGAACGCCTACGCCTACCAACAGTTGCTGCAACAGAACGGCTGGGTCATCAACGGCACCGACTTCCCCATCGAGGACATCAGCCCGATTTACACTTTCTATGCCGCCGTCGCCCGCAAGCATTTGGACGGCACGCCCGCCGAAGGCTTCCAAATGGAGAACGCCCTCACCCGCGAGCAAGCCTTGCGCTCCATCACGATTTGGGTGGCCAAAGGCTGTTTCCTCGAAGCCCGAAAAGGCAGCATAGAAGCAGGAAAAGACGCTGATTTCGTGATACTTGACCGCGATATAATGACGGTAGAAGAGCGGGCAATTCCTGAAGCGAAGGTTAAACTATGTCACATATATTGAACCGAAAAGCACACCCATGCCAAGTTGATTGAAGAGCATGGAATGATTTGAGCATTGAGGTCTATGCTACTCATGTTCCGTCCCTTCAAGGCGGATTCCATCCGCCCCACGCCCTTCAACAAGCCTCTTCCCCATCTCATTAAGCGCAACAAAACGATACCGCAACGAATCCGTTGCTATCGGCGTATATTCAAAATGCTTGGCATCGGCTTTTCGGCGAAGCGTTTCTTCAACGGATTGGCGGACGAAAGGATTGATGAAAGCCTGCTCTGTCGGCTCCAAAAGCAACAGTTTCCCTTGTGAACATGCCTCAAAATAAACGCCACCAGGCTTGTAGAACCGCTCATGTGGCGAACCTTCCTCGGGAAAGCCATCGTTAAGAAGGACGACCAATGGGAAACCTTGCGCCCGTAGCGTCCGTGCGATGAATTGCTCACCCTTGCTGATGGAAGCCGTATAGGTTACCGCTCCATTTTGCGCAGCCCGCAACACCGCCTTCAGCCTTTCTTGGACTTGCTCTTCAGTGGCACTTCGCGACATTTCCACCAATTGGCGCTCTGGCCAGTCGAGAAGGAAATGGTTGCCCATCGAGGTGAATAGTAGGCCACAAGCCTCAGTCCTACGGTGCATATTGAACAGTTCGGGATTTTGCTTGCGTTGCCATGCCCTCTCTGCATTGGCATACACATAATCAATCATCGCCTGAAGTTG
>CACXQO010000157.1 GCA_902769815.1 uncultured Bacteroidia bacterium
AAAAGTACGCCGAATGAAATCAGCGTCGATTTGTTCGTGCTGCACGAAGGCACCAAAGTCGACATTCTTGAAACCAATGAGGGATGGAGCAAAATCAGGATTGCAAATGGTAGTGTCGGATGGCTTCAAGCCGATTTCATGCGCCCTTTTTGACGCTTAAACAGACCAAATTGCCATTTTTTTTGAGAAAAAATGATTTTTTTTTCGACTTTTTGTAATACCTTTCAGATAAAGTCCTATATTTGCAGACCATATCTTTGGTAAAATAGAATAATAATCAAAACGAAAACGCTTATCAAACAGATAGTTAATTAAATTTCGTGATATGAAAAAGAGATTTTTACCTTTCATGATGGCAGTTTTGGTCCTCGGCCAGTTCGCCATCGCTGACAACGGCGGTCACTATGTGCCGCGCACGCAATCTACTATGAACGCGGAGAACTTCATGGGAAGCCTTCGCGCCAACCAAAACACGGGCTTGATTGACCCCGCCGACATGTTCAGGGCAATGCAGGCCTCGGCAACGAGAAATGCGGCTGACGATCCGCTGTATTGGATTAGCATGGGTCCCGACAACATGGGCGGTCAGACCACAGCCATCCTGTATGACAACACCCCAAATGCACAAGGCAATCCTAACGGTGTGGTTTACATCGGCTCGATGGGTGGTGGTGTCTACAAAACCTACAACTACGGTGTGACCTGGCACCAAGTTGGCAATCAAGACCTGCTGGTCAGTTGCATGGCCCAGGATGCCGACGGTGTCATTTATGTTGGCACGGGTGATGGTGGCTCTGCCGCTACCTACAATGGTCTCGACCAGCAAGGTTATGACAACAGTTTCATCGGCACCGGCATTTATGCCATTGATGCCAAAAACAATGATGCCATGAGGCAAGTGGTGGCTCCTACCGCCGACGAATGGCTCTTCATCAACGACATCGCCATTGCTGGTAACTACCTCTTGGCTTCCACCAACGAAGGCCTCAAGTATTCCACCGACAAGGGCCAGACTTGGCAAGTTGCCGTTGAAGGTGTTGGTGGACAGATTCGAATCGGTAAAGACAACACCATCGTTGCCGCCGTCGACCAACAGATTTATATTGGTAGTGATGTCAACAATCTGGTTTGCCATTCCAACACTGCTGCTACCGCAGTGAGCGATAGCACGGGTATCATCCTTATCCCCAAGGCCAACGCCGTGCTTGATGTTGCCATTTCCACGGTTCTTGATTCAGTGACCAATACAAATCATAATGTCATCTACGCTGGTTGTATCAATGCTGACGGCAACCATGCTGGCATCTATGTTTCCGAAAACAATGGTACGACTTGGACAGTGGCTCTGCCTGCCGTGACCAATGCCCAAGGCCACTCGGTGTATGGCGGTTATGGTACCGCCAATCATGGCCTCGTGATTGACCCCCAAAATTCGGGTATCGTTTATGTTCTGGGTTATTACCTCTGGACGATAACCAAGCCCGCTGATGATGGATATTACATCACTACGCAGGTTACTCCCGACATCTATTATTATACGCTTTCTTACCTCCATGTTGGCCTGCACACCATGGCGTTCAATCCCAACAATCCTCAAGAGTTTTATGTGGGTACTGATGGTGGTGTCTATAAATTTGGTAAAGTTACTGGCGACTCATACGGCTTCCTCAATTGCAATAGGAACTATATCACTGCCCGTATGTTCAATGTGGGCTTTAGTGGTAAGGATACCCGCGTTTTGGCCGCTGGCCTTGACCACGGCACTGTGCTGATTGAAGGCGATGAGAATGCCAACAACTTGGGCACTGGTATTTGGATTAATCCCGGTGGACAAAACGAAGGATTATACAACGAAGACGCTCAAGCTGGTCCTTGCGCTATTTCTTGCATTAACCCGAAGACCGTTTTTGTGACCACTAAGGGCGGTGACCACCTGTATCGTTCCCAAACTGCCGGTGCCGACTGGGTTTCGACTAACTTCACCTCCAGCGGTAGTATTTCCATCAGCACCTCCTCTTTCCGTCTGCCTATCCTGCTTTACGAAAAGTATGACGATGCCCTGAATCCTGAAACGGTGTGGTTCTATGCTGAGGAAGACTATCAGAGCGGTGCTACAGTGCAAGTGATGAGCAAGAACAACTTCCCGTTCAACTACACTTTGACTGCTCCTTTGGCCAACGGCGATTCCATTGAGGTTCATGACCCCGTTTCAGCCAAGTTCTTTGTTTCTCTCACCGACGCTCTTTATATGACCCGCACGCCTTTGATTTTCTCGGTGGAAGCGCAATGGTACAAGGTTGCTGACAAGGCTCATGCTGGTTTTGCTGGCGAACCCCTCTCCATGGCTATCTCCGCTGACGGCGACAATATGTTCGTTGGAATGAAGAACGGTAAATTCTTCCGCGTTTCCAACCTGAACACGGTTCTTGACGATGCAACAGGCTCCATCACCGACTCTTTGTTCCAAGTGACCACTACTGAAATTACCCTGCCCATGAGCGGCCAATGTGTGACCTCTGTCGCCGTTGATCCGCGCGACCCGAACAAGGTCATCGTGACTTGCGGCAACTATGGCAACGACAACTATGTGTTCTATTCGACCAACGCTTTGGCCGACGACCCCGTGTTTGTCACGAAGCAGGCCAACCTGCCCAAGATGCCTGTCTATTCTTCATTGATTGAAAGAGAAACGGGCGATGTTATTCTTGGTACCGAGCGTGGTATCTACAGAACCGACAACATCAATACCCCCAATTGGGTTGCTGATGGTCAGATGATGGGCGAAGTGCCGGTTATGGAACTGAAGCAGCAACTCCTCTTCCATGAGGACGAACAGACTATGAATGTAACCGATGAAGGCACATTCATTACTGACTATCCTGGCGTTCACAATACGGGTGTCATCTATGCCGCCACCTACGGTAGAGGTGTGTTCCGCTGCGAGAACTATAAGCAAGACTTTATTGGTGTTCCCGAGAATCAAGTTGTGGAGCAAGCCAATGTGAGTATGTATCCTAATCCTGTATGCGGTCAGGCCACATTGAGTTTTGAACTCAAGCAAAGCGCCAATGTCGGCTATCAAGTCTTTGACATGATGGGTCGCATGGTGATGAATCGCAACTTGGGTCGCATGAACGAAGGTTCGCACCAAGTCAACATGAACGCCGAGAACCTCAGCACAGGTTCCTACATCCTTCGTTTCACCGAGGGTGTCAGCAACACTTGCGTAAAGTTCGTGGTGTACTAAAAAATAATTTTCAGGTCTTATTATTTGAAGGGCAATCTGCAAAGGTTGCCTTTCTTTTTGTATTTTTGCGGTATCATTATTGAAGCCATGAATATCAAGAAAATCAATAAAGTGCTGATTGCCAATAGGGGAGAGATTGCGGTGCGCATCATCAAGACCTTGCGCAAGTTGCACATTGCTTCCGTGGCCGTGTTTGCCGACAACGATGCCAACGCTTTGCACCGCCGTTTGGCTGATGAGGCTTGTCCTTTAGGTAGTGGTGCATTGAAGGATACCTACCTGAATGTCAAGAGAATAATTGATGCGGCTTTGGATGCGGGTGCAGATGCTATTCATCCGGGCTATGGTTTCCTCTCCGAAAGTCCTGAATTAGTTGAGGCTTGCGAGGCCAACAATTTGATTTTCATCGGCCCCGATGCGCAGTCCATGCGGCTGATGGGCAATAAGATTGAAGCAAGAAAAATGGCTGTCAAGCATGGTATTCCCGTCACTTTCGGCATGATGGGCAGCCATGAGGAGATTTTGGAACAAGCCGACGCGCTTCCTTATCCTATATTAATAAAGGCGGCAGCAGGCGGTGGCGGCAAGGGAATGCACATCGTTTGGGAAAAAAGCGAATTGAAAAACGAGATGGAACGTGCCTCCCGTGAGGCGGAAAATTATTTCGGTGATGGTACCGTTTTCATCGAGCAATACATTGAAAATCCGCGCCATATCGAGGTTCAAGTGTTAGCCGATCATCATGTGAATGTGATTCATCTTCACGAGCGTGAATGTACCATTCAACGCCGCTACCAGAAAATCATTGAGGAGTCGCCTTCACCGACTTTGACTGAAGAAAAGCGGCAACAGATTTGCGAAACGGCAGTCAAGTTGTGCAAAGCCATCCATTATTGCAATGCGGGAACGGTGGAATTCCTTGTCGATAAAGACCTGAATTTCTATTTTTTGGAGATGAATACGCGTATTCAGGTAGAACATCCTGTCACCGAAATGCGCACAAGCATTGACATTGTGGAAGAGCAGATTCGCATTGCGAGAGGTAAGGAGATGGGCTGGACGCAAGAGATGATTCAGCCTCAAGGCCATGCGATAGAGTTGCGTATCTATGCCGAGAATCCTGAAAATGGTTTTCTGCCTACGCCTGGCAAGGTGACGGCTTACCATGAACCACTGGTTCGCGGTGCGAGAGTGGATAGTAGTATCAATGGAACTTGCACGATTTCAGAGGCTTATGACCCAATGATTGCCAAACTGACATGCCATGCCAAAGACCGTCAGAGTGCCATCGAAACGGCGCGTCATGCCTTGAAAGAATTCATTATTCAAGGTTTGACAACGAATAAAGCCTATCTTTGGGAAGTGATTAAGAATGAGGATTTTATCAACAACAAAATTGATACCTCGTTTTGCGCGACCCATCAAGAGGCACTGATTAAGGCTTTGAATGATAGCCGTAAGTATCAGAATATCAATGATATAGTTTCTTCGTTCCTTTTGTATGACTTTTGTAAGAAGCAGTTGGAACAACATCCTGAAAATGTCTGGGAAGAGATTGGTTATTGGCGCTATCACATGCAACTGACTGTGGATGTTGAGGGTCGGAAGGTTCCTGTTACCATCAATTCTGCTGAGGCGAGGAAGATTTCTGGCACGATAGGGGAGATGTCATTTGTAGTTGAGTTTATCCAATATGATGATAAACAGTTGAAAATCATGCTGAATGGTCGCACAGAGACGGTTTATTGCTCTATCAATGACGAGCAGAAGACCATCGTCAATTTCCACGGCCTGAATTTTACATGTTTCCGCACCGACCAACTGAACGACACGACCGATTACGCCTGCAAGGAAACGGTGAACGACAAGTCGCGTTTGGTGTCACCCATGCCTGGCAAGGTGGTGAAAATCAACGTAAAGGAAGGCGATGAGGTGAAGGAAGGATTGATAATGATGGTCGTGGAGGCGATGAAAATGGAGAACAACATTGTGGCCATTGGGAACGCCAAGGTGAAGAAAATCCTCGTTGCCGAAGGGCAGATGGTGGACAATAAAATGCAACTTTTAGAGTTGGAATCTTGAAATTAGAAATTTGAAATCCAGAAATATATGAACTTCGACTTGACAAACGAACAAGAAGCCCTGCGCCAGCGTGTGCGCGACTTCGCCGAACAGGAAGTGAAACCCGTCGCCCGCCAAAATGATGAAGATCAGCATTTCGATGTCGGTCTGACGCTAAAAATGGCCGAACTTGGCCTTTTGGGTATGACCGTCCCGAAGGAATATGGCGGCCAAGGGCTTGACAATCTGAGTTATATCATCGCCGTGGAGGAATTGGCCCGTGTGGATGGCTCCACTGCCGCCACCATCGCCGCCGACAACTCATTGGGCATTGGCCCCATCAAGGACTATGGCACCGAGGAGCAAAAACAACGCTATCTGCCCCGCCTCTGCAAAGACCGTCTTTGGGGCTTCGGCCTGACTGAAGAAGACGCCGGCAGCGACTCGCGCGGCACCAAGACCACCGCCAAATACGACGGCACGTTGTGGCACCTCAATGGCTCCAAAATCTTCATCACCAACAGCAAAGACGGCAAGCCGGAGTTTACGGCATTGTTAGTCGAAAACAAGAAAGACGGCTTCACGCAAACGCCCATGCACGACAAGATGATGTGGCGTGCCTCCAACACAGGCAAATTGGTTTTCAACGATGTACGCCTCAGCGATGACTGCATTCTCGGCAAGCCTGGCGAAGGTTCTCATATCATGCTGGCCACCCTCGATTCAGGTCGCCTGTCGATTGCGGCTATGGGTTTGGGCTGTGCGCAAGGTGCCTACGAGATGGCTTTGGCCTACTCGAAGAAACGTGTGCAGTTCGGCAAGCCAGTGTGCAAGTTCCAAGCTGTGGCCTTCAAACTCGCTGACATGGCCGTGAAGATTGAGGCAGCGAGGAATCTGCTTTATCACGCCTGCTGGCTCAAGGACCAACACCGTCCCTTCGGGAAAGAGGCTGCGATGGCCAAGCTCTATTGCTCCGAGGTGGCCGCCGAAGTGTGCGACAACGCCGTTCAGGTGATGGGCGGTCACGGCCTGCTGAAGGAGTTCGACATGGAGCGTTTCTACCGCGACCAGCGCATTCTGCAAATCGGCGAAGGCACCTCCGAAATCCTCCGTTTGGTGATTTCGAGGGCCATTGGGTGCTTATAAACTTGATAGAAAACCGTTAATTCCGTCAGTCAACTGACGCAATTTAGCTAAATTCCGTCAGTCAACTGACGGAATTTTTGTTTTTTGCTTATTGGGAAGGAAGTTTGTACCACTCAATAAATAAAAAGAATTACGCGGATTATATCTGACTTTTGCCTATCTTTGCGGCTCTATCTCACATTTAGCCCTCGTAGCAGCATTGGCCATCAGTGCCACCGCTTGCGACAACAACAAAAAGCCTGAGCAGACCGCCGAGCCTGTCAAGCAAGAAACGCATTTGTCGGACAAGTATGCCCAGTATACTTTGACGACCAACATCGACCACCTGAGTGACAACGAAAAACAAATGTTGCCGCTGCTCTTCGAAGCTGCTGACATCATGGACGGCCTCTTCTGGAATGAGAATTACGGCGACAAAGCCCAACTTATGGAAATGATTGGCGACAACGCCGACATCAAGAAATTGGCCACCATCGCATACGGCCCTTGGGACGGTTTGGATGGTAACAAGCCCTTTGTGGATGGCATTGGCCCGAAACCCGCTGGCGCACAATTCTATCCCGCCGACATGACCGAG
>CACXQO010000158.1 GCA_902769815.1 uncultured Bacteroidia bacterium
CCGATGAGGCCTTGGTTATAGACGAGGCTGTGTTTCATCAGTTCCTCGGTGAGGCGGTGGTAGCGTTGGCGTTTCACTTCCTTGGGCACGTCGTCGTCCCACTCCGAGGCCACCGCGCCTGGGCGCACGCTGTATTGCGCGATGAACGCCATGTTGTATTTGAACTCCTCCATGGCCTTGCGCGTGTTCTCAAACTCCTCTTCGGTCTCGTGCGTGAAGCCCACGATGATGTCGGTGAAGATGGTGGCGGTGGGGAGTTTCTCGCGGATGGTCTGGATGATGTGGCGGTAGGTGGCCAAGTCGTGGTGTCGGTTCATGCGTTGCAGCATGTTCTCGTCGCCACTCTGGATGGGGATGTGGATTTGCTTGCCGAGGCAGTCGTATTGCGCCATCACCTCGATGACGTCGTCCTTCATGTCGCGGGGATGCGGCGCGGTGTAATACACCCAAAACTCCTTGCCGCTGGCCTTTCCGAACTCACCCACGCGGCGCAGAAGTTCCGCAAAATCAATCTCTTCGCCTTTCTTGTCGAGGCCGTAGGAATTGACGTTTTGTCCCAATAAGGTGATGCTCTTGTAGCCCTTTTCGACCAAGTCTTTCAATTCGGCCAGAATCTCCTCCGAAGGTCTCGAAACCTCGCGGCCACGGGTGTAGGGCACGGCGCAATAGGTGCAGAACTTGTTGCAACCGTTCTGAATCGGGATGAAGGCCTCGAAATTGGAGGTTTGCGTCGGCACAATCGACCAGAACTTGTCCATGTTGGCCGAGGGGTTGATCTTGTCGTTTTTGTGGAACAGCGGCGCGATGGGCTTGACAACGGGCTGAAATCCAATCTCTTCTCCGAACCTTAACGAGGCAGGCGTGACAATGCCGTATTGCCTGATCATGTTGGGCAGTTTGGGCAGGTCGTTCATCGGGAAGACCAAGTCGAAGAGCTTGAGGAAACGCTCGCGGTCGGCGGGCAGCACGCATCCCGACACGAAGGTAATCACGCTTTGGCGGTTCTTCATGGCGTTCCATTTCTCGATGCGGCCATACACCTTGTCGATGCCTTTCTGGCGCACCGAGCAGGCAATGATGCCGAGGATGGTGGCCTCGTCTTCGTTTTCGGTTTGCACGAAGCCCATGCCGTTGAGCACCGTGCGCACGCGCTCTGAGTCGCTGAGGTTCATTTGGCAGCCTAAGGGGAGGAGGTAATATTTCATTCAGTTGATAGTTATCAGTTGATAGTTTAAAGTTGGAGGGCTGTCACAATGTGGCAGCCGAACTGGTTGTACAATCGGCCTGCAAAGGTAAGAAAAATGTTGGTTCACCTGAAATACACCCTTGTTATCCCCGTTCCACCGGTTTCCAACGATGCGTCGCAGAAACGTTCCACCTCGTGGATGTGGCTGAGTTTTTCGCGGATGAGTTTGCGGAGGATACCGTTGCCTTTGCCGTGGAGGATGCTCACTTCCTTGATGCTGAGGAGCTTGGCTTCGTCCAAATACTTGTCGACGATGTCCAAGGCTTCATCGGCGCGTTTGCCGCGCACGTCTAAGGTGAGGTCGAAATGCTCGGCCTTTTCGCTGAGATCTTCAGCGATTCCGGACTGCCAGCGGCGTTGGGTTTTGCGGGCTTCGGCGCGACTCACCTTGCGGAGTTTGTCGGGCGAGGTGCGCAAACGGATGCTGTCAAACAAGATGGTGGCATCGGTGTCGCTGATGGCGAGGATTTCGCCCACCACTTGCATTTCCTCTATGCAAACTGTGTCGCCCACCTTCAGCACGACTTCGGCTTCCTCTTTTTTCTTGGCTTCGGCCACTTCCTTGGCTTTTTGGGCAATTTCTTCCTTGGTTTTCTCCAAATTTTGGCGGATTTCCTTGGTCTTGGTTTTTTCCGCCTGTGCCTCCTTGATTTCCTTGATGGTGCGCTCGATTTGGCTGTTGGCTTTTGCTATAAGTTCCTGAGCCTCAGCCGCTGCGTCGCGAAGATATTGTTTCTTCTTGCCCTCAAGTTCGGCCAAAAGTTTTTTGTATTTCTCCACCACTTCGGTCAGAAGTTGGTCGGCGATGCGCAGGTCTTGTTCCTTCTTGCGGATGGCCTTCTTGTCGACCTCCAACTGTTGCAGTTGTTTCTCGAATTTTAGGTGCTGGTCGCCAGTGATGTTGGCCGCGTCGTCGAGGATTTGTTTCGGGAAGCCGATTTTCTTGGCAATCTCAAAAGCGAAAGAGGAACCGGGCTTGCCTGTAAGCATAATGTACATCGGCTGCATAAAGCGCGTGTCGAACAGCATTGCTCCGTTGATGATGCCCTCGTGGTTGTCGGCCAAAAGTTTCAGGTTGGCATAGTGCGTCGTGACCATACCGAAAGCCTGTTTCTTGTTGAGTTCCAACAAAATGGCCTCGGCGATGGCTCCGCCCAATTGCGGCTCGGTGCCCGTGCCAAACTCATCAATGAGGAACAGCGTTTTTCCGTCGGCGTTTTCCAACAGGGCCTTCATATTAATAAGGTGTGAACTGTAGGTGGAAAGGTCGTCCAAAATGGACTGCTCGTCGCCGATGTCGATGAAGAGGCTGTCGAAAAGGCCGCACTGAGAGTCGATGCGCATTGGTGGCATAAGGCCGCATTGCAGCATATATTGCAGCAGGCCAGTGGTTTTCAGGCACACGGACTTGCCGCCAGCGTTGGGTCCGCTGATGACCAAAATGCGGTCGGTTTCGTCCAACTTCAAATCCAACGGAACAACTTGTTTGCCTTGCTTTTTCAGTTTTTGCTCCAAAAGCGGGTGCCGCGCCTGAATCCAATTAATATAAGGTGTGTCTTTGATTTCGGGCTTGATGCCCCCGATTTCATTGGCCAACAATGCCTTGGCGCGAATGAAATCAAGTTCGCCGAGCATATTCCAAGCCTTGCGCAATTCTGAGAGATAAGGCCGCAGCAATCGTGTGAAAGCCATCAAAATACGATGGATTTCTCGTCGCTCGGCATATTCCAACTCCTTGATTTCGTTGGAAGTGTCAAAAATTTCGGCAGGTTCGATGTAAACGGTTTGCCCTGTCGCCGACTCGTCGTGGATGAAACCTCGGATGGCGCGTTTGTCGCTCGCCTTCACGGGGATGACCAAACGACCGTCGCGGATGGTGATTTCCGATTTCTGGTCTACCCAGCCCGCAGTCTTGGCATCGCCCATAATTTGGCGGATGCGCTTCTCAATGCCACCTTGCTTGCGGCGGATGCTTTGGCGGATTTCCAAAAGTTCGGTGGAGGCGTTGTCGGGGATTTCGCCCTTATCATCAACGAGGCGATTGACCTCAGTAAAGATACTGCGTTCAATGAAAATGTTCTCAATCAGCGATTTGAGTTGAGGGAAATTGACCGCGCCTTCCGAATGGCCGAAACGCAAAATGGCTTCCAAAACATTCAGCGAAGGCTTCAAAGCGAACAAATCCTCCACGCTGAGGCAGGTTCCCTCGATTTGGATTTGATGGAAAGCCTCGCGCAAGTCGTGGAAATCGCGCACGGGGAAAGGCACGCCCGTTTGCAGCAGGCGGATGAACTCGTCAGTTTGCTCCAAACTCTTGAGGATAAGGGCTTTGTCGGTCGAAAATGCCATTTCGTCCACTTTCTCCAAGCCCATCTGACTGATGCAGTGTCCGGAAACCATTTTTCGGATGCTGACGAAGCCGATTTTCTGTTCAAAATTGGTCGGGTAAATCACTGGTCGTTTTTTTAGGTCGCAAAGGTACACAAAAAAGCCCGAATGTAAGCATCCGGGCTTGATTTATGGAGGAATAACCCCTTACAAACTCAGTTCATACATATAGCCGTGGTATTGCAACTCGCCATCGAGGATGGGGAAGAAGAACTCGCTTTCGTGTTCCACATTCTTGAGTTTGAGGTTTTCCATCGTGACGGTCTTGGTGCCGTCTTCGTTGGTGACGACCTTCAATGTGCCTTCCTTTGCAATGTAACCCGTTTGCGGCTGGAAGGTCCAGAAATCGCCATCAAGGGCAACATGTACACAAGGGAATTTGGGTAGATAAGGTGTGCCGAGATACCCGAGGCTGTACTCACCATCGACGACCTGACCACCCAAGTAACTGACGATGAAGAAACGTTTGCGGTCAGCCGACATAAAGAGCATCGACTTCACATCGAGGCCAAGCGCACTCAGACCGTTAAGCGCAGTGATGCCCGCCAGTCCGACAGGGCTTTCGGTGTTGCCGATTTTGAACTTGTTCTCCGTGTCGAAGGTGTAGGTGGGCAGTGTGCCGTTGAAGTTCAAGGCCAAATGGACATTGGAGCCGTTGGCGTTGGTGCCCATACATTGTGACAAAATGACGGTGTAGGTGCCATTGTTTTCGGTGACGGAAAGTTCGCCGTTCATCCAAAAATAGGTGTCGCCATAACACAAGGTGTCGGCGCCCATAATGAAAGGCAGTTCGCCGAGGTTGAATTCGTGGAAGCCGACCACGGTGGGCACGGGATCTTTCGAGTTGCTGCCCATCCTATAAGTGCCGGGGACGATGTTGCCGTTGAAGACGATGGCGATGCCTTCGTTGTTGGCTGCGGTCATCTCTTTGGATGCGAGGACGATGGCGTTTTTCTGGCCGTAGTTGACGGCCTTAGCTGTGACAATGTTAGCCGTGTTGTTGCCGACGGCCACCTCACCGCTTTGCACTTCGGGAGTGACATTACCATTGTTGTTTCCATTGTTGTTGTCTTTGCAACTGGTGCCCATCAGTGCGAGTCCGCAGAGAAGCACCAAACTAAAAAATGCTTTCTTCATAATGATGATTTTTGATGTATTTGTTGTTTAAAATATGGAAAAACATTACAAAAATCGTGCCGAATTAATGCACGAGCAAAACTTTTGTAAACCAACAACATCTTTGAATGGAATGGGCATTCCCTGTCAGCTCTTTGCGAAGTTCAGGCTGCAACGAAGTGTATCGGATGCAGGCGGCAAGCCAATCAAGAATGACTTGCCGATAGGCTTTGCCTTGGTATTCAATGTTTGCTGGTGCTTCAGTTCGCTGGTCATTGAGGGTTAAACCAAGCCGATTGCGTCTATGCTCAACGGCGATACTTCTACCTTGGTTGTCAACAATCATCAAGTTGGGGCTTATTTGGGCGGATTCACAATCGAATGGGAATGGTCGTTTCTGCCGTATCACTTCATTAAGGAAAGCATACATAAAGACACGCCCCATTCCGTGCTCGTCCTCGTGATTGAGCAGGCGGGCGATAGTGGCCGTGTCAATGGTTTTGCTGTGCTTCATTCCTAAACTCAACTTTGATTTCATAGTAAAACTCACGGCAATAGATGAAGTCAGTGATGGCAAAATCAGTGTGGTCGAACAGGTTGTGAAAGGCTTGTGTCAGATGCAGGTCTTTGGTCAGTTCCTGGTCGAGGCCTTCGTTCCAGTTGGGCGGAGGACAATTCATCCCGATAAATTCGTCAAAGTCGTTGGAATCAGGATCGTCGTTCCCTCTCAATTGGAGAGGAAAAGCCACGCCGCCTTCATACAGCAGGTTCCATCCTGAATCTTGCAAAGCATTCCAAAGATCTTGGCGGTTCTCACCTTGCACGGGGTGCAATGCCGGATAGTCATTGCTGAGGTAGCAGCAAGCCTCGACTTCCACATCTTCACCGAAGCCTTTGTTGGCTTCATACACGGCGTGGGCTTTGTCGAACATTTCGCGCAAGGCCTCGCTCATTGTGTCGTTGAAGGCTATGTCTTTACTCCAAAGCCCTTCAAACGACATGATGATTTGGTCTTCAAGTGCCTTTAAGGCATCGTCTTGTAATAAGTCTTTGATGTTCATAACGTTTCGTTTTTTTCTTCGTTAATAGTAATTGTTAAACGGAACATATCTTTCCAATACAATTGATTAAGCCTATTATAAATGATTGAATCGGGTATAAACAAATCATAGTATTTCCACATAACCTCACCTACAACATGCATTAAACTAGAATACTTTTTTACAGCATCAACAATGTCATTATCAAAATAATCATTCGGATATTCTTTAATAATGCCCGTTTTTGATGAGCTGAAACGATAGGTTGTTTTACTATTGGTCCATCTATGCCATCGTTTTTGATAATAAATCTGTTCTTGTTCACTTATAGGCTTTGCTAATGAGATCATATTGTATTCAAAAACATTATATGGACTTACATATCCCATATCAGGATACTCACAACGTTGTTTTTTTATTAAGGCTTCACAATCTTTAATATCCACTTGATAGAGATTTTCTTTAACCAGAACTGACATCAGGTATAATAGTAACAAATCATACGCAGACCAACCGTGCCATACAATTACTTTGTTATAAACAGAATAATCAGTTGTGACGAATTTTTTCAGTGCATCAAATGCTTTAATATTGTTTTGTGAGGCCAAAGCAAAACATAATTCTTTATCGGAAAAATCTTTGGGTATATATCCAATTGAAAAGTCAATCGGAAGGTACACTATGTTTTCTTTCATATTCATCAACTCAAACCCTTTTCTTAGTGTGTATCTTGCGGACATTCCATTTACCACATGTAGAGTTTTTTCTTTCATCAGTGTTTGTTTATTAGTTTGACTATCAATTATTCATAAAAAGCAACGTTCATTTTTAATTCCTGGCCTAAATGCTCATCGGTCTTGATCATGTAGGTCATCTTGCCCGGACATAACGCCGCGATCTGATTCAGCAAAGCGTGTTCACTTTCGGCAAAGGGATGCTCAGGAGCGACCGCGAGGCAAACCATCACATTGGGAAGGACTCCATTGTCGAAGGCATTGTATTTGGCAATCAAATCCATCATCCAAGAGGTTCTTTCCTGATAGTTGCCTGTGTAAGACTGGTATTTAAAGAAGTTTAGATGAGGGGAATAGAAAAGCTTACATAAGTCGGTAATGGAAACGCCATCGCATTGAATAGGGAGACAGGCTTTAATGAATGTCCCAATTGAGACAATCCTTTGCCGATAATAGCGATTGGATTTGTTACGTTCGATCCCCTTCGTCTTTTTGGGATTCTTAACAAATGGCATTAAGAGTCGCGCTCTTTTTTGCCTCGCTATATCGACACGGTATTCCTTACGAAAAAACTGAAACATTTCGCTTTTGGAAGGCACCTTTCCACCAGCTTCTTCAATCAATCGGGTTAAGCGGGTTGCTTTGTCTCTGATAATGTCGGTATCGAGCAAGTCTCGAATATAGTACTCATCCTTCTCGTTGAGCTCATCGACTTGTTCTCGTGTAAAGCCAAAGAATGAAGTATGCCACAGGCAACACATGGCGATTTCGGCGGGAGTGGCATCTACATCAGGCGCGATGATGAGTTCTTTGGCCAAACTGACTTCCCACAAATCACCTTCCAATGGATAACCGTCGAGATGTGGAACTTCCCAATCGTAATCGAGTTCGGCATTGGTGATGGCGGCCGTGGCGTTATCGTCTTCTTCCCGATGCGGGGTGAGCAGCCGAAGCATGTCGTAGTGCATCTTATAATGGGCGGTGCATCTTGTGTGGCCATGGTACTTTTCCATGTACGGCATGATTTCGTCGAAACTGACGGAGTGTAATAATTCGCTGTAAGTCATAGTTTGCAGTTTTGATGATTTACGCTGCAAAGAAAACAAAAGCCTGTGCCGAATTGAGGCACAGGCTTGTGAAAGCATTGTTTTTTTAATCCAAAGCCTCATAATCAAAATCGGTCTGATAGCAGTTGGCTTTCTTGTAGTCGAATTGGTAGATGCGCATGTAGGTTTCCTTGATTTCCTTGGCTCCATTGCTGAAGGGGTTGGAGACATGCATGGGGATGGTCACGATGATGACCATTTCGGGTGTAAGCACCGTGCCGTTCACTCTTTTGACTCGCTTGGGCCATACTTTGAATACTTTGCTCATAATAAAACGATTTATTAGTTGTCTTTCAACAGAATTTCTTTCTTTATTGCATTTTCCTCCTCTTCAACAATGGCATTCCATAAACTGGAGTTTTCAAAATCTTCCATCGGGATGTATTGTGCATAGCGGTTGAAAAATTCGATGGAATAAAGGTAGCAACTGTTATTGTACCAACCTCGGTTAATGAGCCTACCCCAATCCCAACGGCCAATGTATTTGTCGATGAGGTCGTATGTCAGTTTCAGGTCAGTGTTATCCGAAAGTTCGCTCCAGTCCCAACGGTCTTTGAATTTCTCGATAAGTTCTGGAATCAGGATTTCTTCGTTGGCTCGTTCAGAGAATGTTTTCCAGTTCAGACGATTGCCCCAAAAGTTAATCATTGCGGCTGTCCATTTGATGTTGCTGTTGCCCGACACTTCTTCCCAATCCAAATCGTTGCTGTATTTCATTAGCAACTCATCATTCAGAGGATAGTCGGAGGAGATTTTCTTCATAGCTTCCTTTTGAATCATTTTCTTCATCAAGTAATCATTTACATTGTTGGTTTCCATGACTTTTTACATTTAAAGTTAATACTACGTTTACTGTTTTACGCTGCAAAGAAAACAAAAGCCTGTGCCGAATTGAAGCACAGGCTGGAACAGATTGTTTTTATTAGAATACTTGAGCTTTGTTTCGCTCAAAATCAATCAACTAGTTTTTTACATCTTTCCACGACTTCCAAGAACAGGTTAAATACGCCATCGTAATCATCTTTTGAAAAGTATTTCCAAACACAGTCGTTTGGATTTTTCTTTGGCTCGGGCAAAACATCTTTTAATGCCATTATTTTAGTATTCTCAACTTTTCTTTCTTCTTGAGGCAAATCAGTATCAAATTGCACTTGACAATAAAGTTGATTATCTTCATTAATTATTACATTCACTTTCTTGCCATTTATACTATTGAAAGAAACATCAGAGTATTCCCCTTTTTCCAAAGGGTGTAATTCAGGGAATTTCTCTTTAGTGATTTGTTTCCACTCTTCAAAAATGTTTTGACGAGTTTTTTCTTTCAAAGACTGCATTTTATAAATGAGGTCTTGAAGCTCGTTCATTTTTTCTTGCAACAAACAAGCTCTTTCTTTGTCATTTTTGCACTTGTCAAGTTCAAAATGATCACTGATTAATTTGTCTAAATTCATATTCATATTGTTATCAATTGTTCGTAAAAAGAAAAGGCCTTCTAAATAATCAACATATTGATTTACAGCATTTTTTAGATACATATCTTTTTCTCTAATGTTGGGGAGCACATCATGTTTCAGCCAAGAAAGAATGTCTTTGTTAAAGGATAGATTAACGTATTTTGAGACAAATCTTTCTTTATAATAGCCCCATGATTGTGGGTCAGGTTCACTGCCAGATTGAGAAAGATAAATTACAAAAATGTTTTTCAAATTAAAGCCATCTGCAATTGTTTTCTCGATGTATCGCGATAGTTGAGCTTCTTGATCGGTAGCGTTATAGATTTTGTTCTCAAAAATCATCGCATACTTTTTTTCTCTGTCTCTAACCCACAAATCTATTCGAGATATTTCTTGAGTAATAATGGGATTTGTAATTTCAATTCTTTCAAATTCAGATAAATGGCTGGTTCTAATAATATAATCCACCAATGACTCTAAAATCTCAAACTCGCCTTTAGAATTAGTGAAGCATAGCAATTTGCATAAAATACGGCTATGTCCATTCTCGTTAATATGCAGTTCGTCTATCACATTGATATGGTATGGTAAATGACGCTTTTCAATCATAAACTTGCTTTGAAAAGCATCTGAAAGTTCCAACAAACTGTTGTATTCCTGAAACATAGCGTTTTCTATTTCAGAAATGAATTCTAAAGACTCTACAATTGTTCTCTCTTCCATATTTTGGATATCATGCGTTCAACTTGCAAAGTTAAATATTTTCGCTCAAACAACAAACAAGTTTTTTTTCTCATTTAATCAATCCCACCACCCCCGCATCCTATTTTCAAGATAAAGGAACAGCACATGCCAAGCTTTTTCTTTGCGCAGCAAATGGCAGGAATAAAACTGCTTTTCATAGCGTTTGTAGTTCTTCGTGTTGACGTACGGTGCGTTCTCGTCGTCGTCAAAAAAAGCATCCTTGCCTTGGGTAATGCTGATGAGTCGCATGGCCACCTCCATTTGCTTTGCATTTTTTTTGGCATCAGCACCATGCGTATGCTTGCTTAAGAAGAAGTCTCTCATGCTTTCAAGTTTATAGTAAATCATATCCAACAAACATCCATAGTCGTAATCAATCAACTTGGCCACTTCTTCATCTGTGTATTGGGGCCTTTCAGAGCGGTCAGCCACGCGCCGTTTTTGCCCTTTTACCTTGGCTGCTTCTTGCAGCTTCATTTTGTGTCTGTATTTCATTGGAATTCCTTTTTGTTTTCAAGCTGCAAAGAAAACAAAAGCCTGTGCCGAATCGCAGCACAAGCAATAAAAAACTTCAAAAAATCAAACCTCAAACCATCCCTGGCCCCTCAATCAATTTGGCATGGGTGTATTTCCCTTCGTTGAAAGTTTCCTTAATGGTCGTTCCGTCAAGGACATAGTACTCATCGTAATCCGCTCGGTAAACCAAGTATCTCGCATAGTCAAACAATTCCTTGACTGATTCCTCGGTGAGTTTCACCCACTGGATTCTGGTGTTTTTGTCGGCATACAAACCACCCGCAATGAAGGCATTCACGATGTCGTCCCATTCGTATTCGGTATGCTCAAAGATATACCAATTATCGACCTTGCAGGCGTGAAAGAATTCGTTGTTTCGTGACATGAGACTCAAATTTGTCTATTAACGTGCAAAATACTCACGTTATTTTCATCGATGAAAGTAATATGCACAATTTGCATAATACACTCTTAACACGCAAAAAATGCGTGTTGTTCTCTTTTGGCTAATGTTTGATCTCAAATATTCAATTTCAACTGTATCTCCTCCACCTGCCGTTTCAGTTCTTGGACGGTTTGCAGAAGTTGTTCCTCGCGGAAGCGGTTCTCGCGCTGCTCGGGCATTTCCGCGCTGATGTAATGCACAAATTTCCACACCTCTTTGATATCGGAGGCGGCCAAATCGTAAGGCTGATAGAGTGGGTTTAATGAACTGAGCGTCAGTTTGCTCTCGTGCTCGATTTTGTTGTCCACGATTTTGAAGACGATGCCGTCGTCTTGCGTGAGCACGATGTACGGCTGCCCGCTGCGGATGTAGGTCCAGTCGAGGACATACTCGCCCGTGACGTAGGAACCATCGGGAATGGGCAGCATCGAGTCGCCGCTGATTTGGAAGGTGCGGTATTTGCGGTCGCGCGAGAGGAAGGGCATCGTGAACGTCGGCAGCACCTTGATATATTCGGCTCACAAGTTCGATGTTCTCGTTGTTGTCGTTATTGACGGTGGTGGCTAATACGCGCAAATTGCTGCCTTTCAGGTGAACGTCGTAGCCGCGCTCCAATTGCGAAAGTTGGCTCAGGCTAATCGTGCTCAAATCGACTTTCACCAAAGTATCAATGGCGATGCCGAAATACTTCGAGAAAGCGACTAAGGCCTCAAGGTTAGGTTCGGAAACGCCGTTTTCATAGCCGCTCAGCGTGGAGCGTTTCATATTCAGGGCAAAAGCGATGTCGTCTTGTGTGCGGTGGCGGTGCTTGCGGAGAAATTTGATGTTGCTGTTGAAGTACATGGAATTGATTTTTTAACTACAGATTAAACGGATTTTACTGATTGATTTTCAAAATTATAAGGATGCAAGCATCCGATTTTTACGGATGGCAACAAATAATTTACTGCCGGTAGGAATCTGTACCAATTGGACGCTTGCGTCCCCAAAATTTGGCGTGGATTATCCGTCAAATCTGCGCAATCCGTAGTTTTTATATATTTGACATTCATTGTTTTACACTTTTCTTGAAAAATTATTTCCGTTGTTTTTTGTCTTATTCAAAACAAATTGATTAGTTTTAAGGCGAAATTTCTGATTAAAAACTCGTCAAAAGTACAACTTTTTTGGAACATGCAAGCATTTTGGGCAAAAAAAGGAGGAAATTTTATGGAAAGGACGATTTTGCACTTGGATTTGGACACATTTTTCGTGTCGGTGGAGCGGTTGGTGAACCCTTCCTTGGTTGGAAAACCGGTCATCGTGGGTGGCATGTCGGACCGTGGCGTGGTCTCCACTTGCAGTTACGAGGCGCGGCGTTTCGGGGTACATTCGGCTATGCCCATGCGGATGGCGCGGCAACTCTGCGCCCATGCGGTCTTCATCCGTGGCGACATGGAACTCTACAGCCGCTATTCCCGCCTCGTGACCGACATCATCGCCGACAGCGCGCCCGTCTATGAGAAAATGTCCATCGATGAGCATTACCTCGACCTCACGGGTATGGACCGCTTCCACGACTGCCAACTGTGGTCGCACGAACTGCGCCAGAAAATCATCCACGAGACGGGCCTGCCGATTTCGTTTGGCTTGTCGGAAAACAAGACCGTGGCGAAGATTGCGACGGGACAGGCCAAGCCCAACGGCGAACTCGAAGTGCCCACACCTTATATTAATACGTTCCTCGACCCGCTCTCGGTGCAGAAAATCCCGATGGTGGGCGAAAAGACCTTCCACTTGCTCCGCTCGATGGGCGTGGAGAAAATCGGCACCCTGCGCCGACTGCCGCCTTTGGCGATGGAACGCGCGATGGGCAAGCACGGCCTCGACATCTGGAAGAAAGCCAACGGGCAAGACAGCACGCCCGTGTGCCCTTACCAAGAGCGGAAGTCCATCAGCAAGGAAAGGACGTTTGAGCAAGACACGATTGACGTGGCTGCCATCCGGCAATGCCT
>CACXQO010000159.1 GCA_902769815.1 uncultured Bacteroidia bacterium
TTTTCCTATCTTTGCGCCCAACAAATTGAATCATTATGCCGAAAAAGAAGAAAATTGAGAATAAACTGAGCACTTTTACGAGTGTGATTTTGGGCATTTTCGCCGACCAACCGTTCCGCCCGAAGAACTACAAACAGGTCTGCAAAATCATGGGCATCAAGGACCAAGCGGGCAAGGATGTGGTCTACAACTTGCTTATCGACCTGAATGACAAAGGCTTGCTGCGCGAGGAACGGCCTTTCAGTTATGTGATGAGCGCGGAAGGCATGGCGCAGTTTGGGCCTAAGACGAAATATGTGGAAGGCACGGTGGAAATGAAATCGACGGGCAAGGCCTACGTCATTCGCGACGACGAAGACGGCGAGGACATTTTCATCGCCGCCAACAACACTTACAAGGCACTGCATGGCGACCGCGTGCGTGTGGCCATGTTCCCGAAAAGGAATAATTCTAAGCCCGAGGGCGAAATCGTGGAGGTGTTGGAACGCCGCCACACCGACTTCGTGGGCGTGTTGAGCATTTCGCATGGCTATGTTTATGTCCGCCCCGATGTGGATTGGATGCCAGTTGATATTTTCATTCCGCGAGGCGACCTGCACGGCGCGAAAGACGGCCAAAAGGTCATCGCCCGCCTTGTGGATTGGCCCGATGGCTCGGGCAATCCTTTCGGCGAAATCACACGTGTGCTGGGCAAGCCCGGCGAGAACGATGTGGAAATGGAAAGCATCTTGGCCGCCCATGAATACCCGATAGAATTTCCCGAAGAGGTTGAAAAAGAGGCAAGTAAGATTCCCGCCAAAATCAGCAGGGACGAGACAAAAAAACGCCGCGACTTCCGCACAGTGTTCACCGTCACCATCGACCCCGCCGATGCCAAGGACTTCGACGATGCCATCAGTTTGCAGAAACTGCCCAACGGCCATTGGGAGGTGGGCGTGCATATCGCCGACGTGTCGCACTATGTCCGTCCCGGCTCGGCCATCGACAAAGAAGCCTTGGATCGTGGCACTTCAGTTTATCTGGTCGACCGCACCATCCCCATGTTGCCCGAAAAACTCTGCAACAACGTCTGTTCGCTCCGTCCTGATGAGGAAAAACTAACCTTCAGCGTGGTCTTCGAGATGGACGACGAAGCCAAGATTTACGACCGCTGGATTGGCAAAACCATCATCAAGTCGTGCCGCAGATACACATACGAGGAGGTGCAAACCATGATTGAGGGCGGCGAAGGCGACTACAAGAACGAAATCATGACTTTCCACAACTTGGCCACCAAATTGCGCGAACAACGCATGGCCTTGGGCAGCATCAACTTCCATTCGGAGGAGGTGAAGTTCATCTTGGACGAGAACAAGAAACCCATCGATACCTACGTCCGCGTGCAAAACGAAAGCCACGAATTGATTGAGGACTTCATGCTGTTGGCCAACCGCACCGTGGCCGAAACTTTTGGCAAGCCCGACAGCAAATGGCACAACAACACTTTCGTCTACCGCATCCACGACGAGCCTAACCCCGAGAAACTCAACAAGTTCATGCTGTTGATTTCGCGCCTCGGCTACTCGATGGACCTCAGCAACCGCAGCACCTTGGTAAGGTCGTACAACAAACTTTTTGAAGACGTGGAAGGCAAGGGCGAGAAAAACCTCATCCAAACCGTGGCGCTCCGCACGATGGCCAAGGCCGTCTACAGCACCGACAACATCGGGCACTACGGCCTCTCATTCGACTACTACACCCACTTCACCTCCCCCATCCGCCGCTATCCCGACCTGATGGTGCATCGCCTGATTGAAAGGTATCTCATTGAGGGTCAAGGCTCGGCCGACAAGAAACACTACGAGGACATGTGCGTCCATTCCAGCGAAATGGAAAAGCAGGCCGAAGACATGGAACGCCAGTCCATCAAATACAAGCAGGCTGAATATCTGCAAGACAAAATCGGGAGTGTGTTTGAGGGCTTGGTTTCGGGAGTGAGCAAATGGGGGCTTTTCGTCGAACTGAAGGACAACAAATGTGAAGGCTTGGTGCGCTATGAAGACCTTCCCGGCGACTATTATTACCTCGACGACGACAACTTCCGCGTCATCGGGCAGGAAACGGGGCGCGTCATCCAACTCGGCGACGAGGTGCGCATCCGCGTGAAAGCCGTCGACCTCTTCAAGCATAAGATGGACTTTGAGATGCTGGCCGACACACCCAAGAAAACTAAGCAAAAACGGCTCGGAAAATAAAAAATGTGTACTTTTGCACCCTAAATCACAAGCAATATGAATATGAAACAGACAACCAAACTTTTGACATTGGCCTTGATGGTCGTGGCAGCCACATTCACGAGTTGCCGAGAGGAAGATATAATCAGGGTGTCGACGCAAAACCTCTGGTTTGGCCTTGATGCCCAAACGGATACCCTCGACATCACCTCCAATTGCGATTGGACAGTGATTCGCAACGACACCGCCAGCTGGTACACCATCACGCCCCTTGAGGGAACGAAAAACGGCTCCCTCCTCGTGACCGTGACCGCCTTGGAGGATGCCGACTACAGAGGCTCGACATTTGTCATCTCCTCGCCCGGAGGACACGTCAGACGAACCATTTTCGTTTCGCAAAACAAACTCGATTTCGACGGCATGATAAACAAAGTGTTCGGCGTGATGGAACTGGAGCACTGGAACACCGACTATTTTGAACAAATCATCGAAGACTCCTACAAGCACAAAATCTACGACCCTTACGACACCTCGACGGGCTATCTCATGTATTTCCTCGCCGACGGCACGGGGGTGCAACGCGACCACCACAACGACACGGCGGTGTATTACGCTTTTGTCTACGACTACAACCCCATCACACAAATCTTGCATGTCGAATTTGAAACCATCAACGACGAGGAAGAGAAATACGATGCCAATGTGCTGACTGCCAGCGATTCACTCTATCGTTTCATGCACGAATACAGGGCACACTGGTGGGAACGTGCCGACATGCGCAAGATAGGCACCATTCAGCCCAACGAAAGGGCCTTCTTGCGTCGCGCCGCCACCAAGCGCAAAGGCCAAGGAGGCATATTCCAATTCTGACAACACAAAATCCAAAATGAAAAAGACCATTATCCTATTGGCTTTAGTCGCCATAGCTTTGACAAGCCTCGTGTCGTGTGAAGAAGAGCATATCTGGGTTTCAAAACAAGAAATCTGGTTTCCCGAGCAAGCCTCTTCCGACACCATCATCGTCCGTGCAAACTGCAAATGGAACATCACCCGCAGCAATGATGCCGACTGGTACGAAATTTCGCCCATGTCGGGCAGGGCAAGCGACAGCATCCTGATCGTGAGCGTGAAACCCTACGATGGCGAAACCTTCAGAAGCGCAACTTTCACAGTCGATTCGAGGCACGGTCATGTCAGGCGCTCCATGTTCCTCTCGCAAAACATCCTCGAAATCCAGAGTTTGACCAACTGCGTTTTCGGATTGAGTAGACTGACGCATTGGAACACCGACTACTACGACCAAATCATCGAAGACACATACAAAGACAGCACATACAACCCTTACGACACCACACGTGGCCAACTGATGTATTTCCTCGAAAACGGCAAGGGCATACAACGGAGAAGGAAAAGGACGGGAGCCGTCTATTACCCGTTCACCTACGAATACAACCCTTCGCTGCGCATCCTCCATTGCGAGTTTGAAACCGTGTTCGATACCACCGAGAAATACGATGTCAATGTGCTGACCGCCTCCGACTCGCTTTTCCGTTTCATCCACGAGTTTGTCCCTCACTGGTGGGAACGCGCCGACATGCGCAAGATAAGCACCTTCCAACCAGAGGAAAAGTCAGAACTCCTGCGCAAGGCCACCCAAAAACGCGACAGCGGCGGTGGCGTATTCCAGTTTTAGATGGGAAGCAAGCTGCTCCGACATATCAGCCTCATTGGCATAGGTCTTTATTTGTTGGCCCTCGTCACCATTAGTCTGGTATTCAGGAGTCATGCCTTGCAACTGAAATGGATGCTGTGGGGCATCGGCGAAGTGTTGTTTTTCTTCGTTTTGGTTGTCGTTTTCTATCCCCGATGGAAAAACGACGACACGAAACGCTTCAAATGGAAAGTCTTTTTGTTGGCCTTTGTCATCCGAGGGCTATATGCCTTCCTGATGTGCTACTACTACTATTACCAAACGGGCAAGGCCTTTGAATACAACGCCGGCGACAGTCTTTGGTACCACCAAACGGGCTTGTATCTGTCGAGATGCGTGCGGTATGGCTACATTTCATACATCTTCAAGTATCTGAACGCCTACACGATGGGCTATTCCGACCAAGTCTACACGCTTTGGCTGACTTTGATTTACACCATTTTTGGCCGCAACCTATTGACACCAAGGATTTTCAAGGCTTTGATGAGCGCGTATCTCTGCATCGTGGTTTACAAATTGGGCAAACGAACCTTCAGCGAGCGAGTAGGCCGATTAGCTGCCGTGATGTGCGTGTTCATGCCCATCCTGATTCAAAGTTGCGGCCTCTACACCAAGGAAACGGAGATGATTTTCCTCTCCATCCTTGCCCTCGAGCGCATGGATAACCTCATCCGAAGCAAGAAATACACCTTTTGGAACATTTTTGCCCCTATCCTCTTCACCGCCTTGACTTTTGGCTTCCGCACCATCATCGGCATGTGCCTGATTTTTGCTTTCATAGTATTCGCGTCGGTGTCCGACAAGGACTTGATGGGGCGAAAAGGCAAAATCATCATTCTTGCAGCCACGGTGGTCTTGTTTTTTGCCTTCCTCCTCTCCCCTATCGGTCACGAAATGAAATTCATCTATCGATTGAAATTCACTGATTTAAAGTACCATTCAGAAAAATACGAAGCCCAAGGGCTGAAGCATGGCGAACTGGCCCAAAACTGGATAATGGCTCCCGGGGCTTTTGTTTTGCCGCTTGCGCCAATGGTGGAAACATCGCCCGAACACAACAAAATGATTCACGGCAGCACCTATGTGAACAACTTCCTTGCCTTCTTTGCCATGCTGTCCATCGCCATCGCCTTCCGACAGAAAAAATGGCGCGATTTCAGCCTGATTGGAGCATACGAGTTGTCATATTTGATTATCGTTGCGTTTTCGTTTGCCGTCAATTCCGAGCGTTACCACGAGCCAGCCATCCCCTTAATCATTCTCATGTCGGCTTATGCCATGACCCGTTTACGACATAAAGAATTGAAAATCTTTTATTTATATTGTTGTTTGCTATTTGTTGCCCTTTTCGTTTGGAACTGGTTGAAACTGTCGGCGCGAGGTTTGGTTTAAAAATTTTTCTTGAAAAGTGTTGCGGTTCGCCAAAAAGTTGTATTTTTGCAGCCGCAAATCGTTAGATTCAACGTAGTTAAAAGGGTACCTTGCCCGAGTGGTTAGGGATCGGTCTGCAAAACCGGGGACGGCGGTTCGAATCCGCCAGGTACCTCAAGACAAAGCCTGCTGGTTTCAGCGGGCTTTTTTTCGTTTCAATTGGTAGAATTTTTGTATTTTTGCCGCCGCAAAACCCAAAGAATATGCTCTTCAACTCCATCCAATTTGCTCTGTTCCTTCCAATAGTCTTTTTGCTCTATTGGTTCGTCTTCGACCGCTTCATCAGCAAGTCGAAGTATCAATTAAGGTTGCAGAACGCTTTCGTTGTTGTGGCGAGTTATGGGCAGTGGAATGTTGATGCAACGGGTTGAGAACCAGCAAATTGACCCGAATTTAACGGGGGGGTAAATCGTTAGAAATCAATAAGTTACAAAGGCGGAAGAAACTGATAACCACGGCCAACATCGTCTTGAACCTCTTGATTTTGGCCATTTTCAAGTATTATGACTTTTTCGTCACCGAGTTTGCGCAACTGTTCCACATTTCAACGGATGGGCTGTTGCTGAAAGTGATTTTGCCCGTCGGAATCTCATTCTACACTTTCCAAGCTTTATCCTATTCAATAGACGTTTACCGAGGCAAGATTGAGCCGACCAAGGACATCATTGCTTTTTTCGCCTTCATCTCGTTTTTCCCGCAGTTGGTGGCTGGCCCCATCGAGCGTGCGACCAACCTTCTGCCGCAGTTTTTGAAGAAAAGGGAGTTCAATTACGACACTGCCGTTGACGGTATGCGCCAAATCCTTTGGGGCTTGTTCAAGAAGATAGTGGTGGCGGACAATTGCGCCGTGTATGTGGATGAAGTATTTAAGACCTACACAGACCAAAGCGGAAGCACCTTGCTTCTTGCCGCAATATTCTTCACGTTCCAAATCTATGGCGACTTTTCAGGCTATTCCGACATTGCCATAGGCACGGCCAAGTTGTTTGGCATAAAGCTGATGCGGAACTTCAATGTACCCTATTTCAGCCGCGACATCGCGGAGTTTTGGCGCAGGTGGCACATTTCCTTGACGACTTGGTTTCGCGATTATGTGTATATTCCGTTGGGCGGCAGCCGAGTGAGTAAAGGAAAAGTCATAAGGAACACTTTCATCATTTTCTTGCTTTCAGGTTTTTGGCACGGCGCGAATTGGACATTTATTGCTTGGGGAGCATACCACGCCATTTTGTTTTTGCCTTTGATATTGACGGGCAAGAACCGCAAGTACACAAACCAAGTGGCTGAAGGGCGCATATTGCCGACATTGAAAGAAACTGGGCAGATGCTTTTGACGTTTTTCTTGGCGGTGTTGGGGTGGATAATTTTCAGGGCGGAGAGTATTGGGCAGGCTTGGGAGTATGTTTGTGGGATGTGCGATGTGAGTTTATTTACGGTTTTCATCAAGAAGAAAATTGCATTAAGCAATGTCATTTTTATTACCATTATGTTGGTGGTGGAATGGTTGCAACGGGGGGAGGAGCATGGTATGGAATTGAGTAGAATCAGTCAAGTTTGGATTAGGACCTTAATTTATTACGTCCTTGTGCTCATTCTTATTATTGCATCAGGAAAAAGCTCAACTTTTATATATTTTCAGTTTTGATAATTTTTATGAAAAAATTCTTGCTTTCAATTTTGTCGCCTTTAAGAAGCCCTTTGTTGTTGCTGCTGATAGCATTTGTTTATTTTATCGGTATCTCCAAAGATATAACTGGTGATATAGGTAAAATAGGCCAAATCATTTTTTCAAAAGAATATCATTTCCAAGAAAAATTTCAAACAGATGATGTGGATAGGATTCCTTGGTCTACAATTAAGGATTTAAGGAATCAAAACGTGTTGTTTTTGGGGGACTCGTTTACAAAAGGTCTTATTTATCCTGATTATTTGTCACTGATTCTTCATCAAAATGCTGCAAAGTTTTTTGCGGACAATATAGAAACCCCAGAAAAGACATTTGTTGCATTATGTAATGCTGGTGTTGAAATGCCAGATGTGGTAGTAATAGAAAGCGTGGAAAGAGAATTTCCTTTTCGTTTATGTCATTTGGACTTTTCATTAAAAATAGATCCTATCCCATCCGTCTATAAACCAACAATTGCAAAGCGATCTGGTTTTTCAACATTTTATAAAAATAAGATGATAAACAATAATGCAATTTTCCATGTTACAATGCAGGATAGTTTGTTTACATGTCCATGTAAAGAAAAGGATTTATATTTCTACCATGATGACTTAAGATTTCCCGACGATGAACAGATTTGGACGGCAATCTCTAAGTTGGATTCTTTGTTTTTGCTTGCAAAAGAAAAGAATGTTTGCTTGTTCTATGTTGTGGCAGCAGATAAGTATGATGTTTATCAGGAGTTTACGATTCGCAATAAATATCCAAAAAAGGAATTGCTTGAAAGATTTGTTGACTTTGAAGCCAATCCTTATTATGTGAATACAAAACATGTTTTATTGAAGAATGCCAGACAAGGGGTCAAGGATTTGTATTACGCAGACGACACACATTGGTCACCTATTGGGGCAAAGATTGTTGCAGAAGAAATTGCGAGACGGATGGATTCGCTTGGAGTTTTTCAAAACTGAGGAAAACTCCACTTTTCAATCAGATTTCCTCAGAGTCCAATTTCTAAGACATTAAAACAAACAATTGTTTTACAATTATTTACAGCGTTTTATTCTGTTGCTTTTCTGAACAAATCCTCCATCGTCGCTTGGTTTTGGATGTCGTCGGAATAGCCGCCTTGGGTGAGGCCGTAGGTGGTAATCAAGGTGAGTTGTTTAATAAAAACATTGGATTATATTCCAAAAAAGTTACAACTTTTAAGGATTACATTCCAAAAAAGTTATATCTTTGCGGCGCAAAATGAAATGAGTTATGATTAAAAGAAGGCTTGAAGAAGCATTCAAGGACAAACTGTTTTCGGGCAAGGCTCTGATACTGTTGGGAGCAAGGCAAGTGGGGAAGACAACACTATTGAAT
>CACXQO010000160.1 GCA_902769815.1 uncultured Bacteroidia bacterium
GAGAAGCGCGACATCGAGATTCCGTCCAACCGCTTCTCCAAGGAAATCGATTTTATGCTCGACGCGACCAAAAAGGGCGTTTTGCCTATCGACATAGAAATCAGCGGCATAGAAGGGGAGGAGCAACTGCTCAACAATGTGCGGCATATCTATGTCGAGGTGCTTGACCAGAAATATAAACTGCTTTGTGTGGCCGCCTCGCCGCATCCCGATTTGGGTGCCTTGCGCAGCGTTTTGAACGACAACTACGAGGTGAATTTTTGTTTCGGAAATGAGCAACTTCCTGATTTTGAGAAATATGACCTTGTCGTTCTGCACCAAGTGCCGAAAGGCAAGATGGACTTCAACGCCTTGAAAACCCAATTGGACAAGAACGCGAAACTGCCCGTGCTGTTCGTCATCGGCAACGACACGGACAAGGACTATATTAATAAGGTGCAATCGGTGTTCGAGTTTCGCTCTGGCGCGACCAACACGCTTTTGGACGTGAAGGCGCATCTGAATCCCGCTTTCTCGACTTTCACTTTCGATTCAAAGTCCGACCAAATGATTGCGAAATACCCGCCGTTGGCTTTGCCGCATTTAGAAATCAACGCCTTGAAGTCGCACGACGACCTTCTTCTGCAAGAGGTGATGGGCGTGAAGTCGGGGCTGCCACTGTTGGGTTTTGCCAATGACAAGCGCAAGATGGCTTTCCTGTTCGGCACCAACATCTGGCGTTGGCGGCTGTTTGAATACTACCAATCGAAAAACCACGACGTTTTCGATGAAATCTTCTCCAAAACGCTGAAATACTTGCTGTTGTCGGCCAACGACGGCTCAGCGATTTACGCCAAGGAAACCTATTACAGCAACGAGCCGGTCATCATTACTGCCGAATTGCGTAACCCGAACAACGAACTCGTCACCGACCTCGACCTGACGATTCAAATCGAGAACAAACTGACGGGCGAGACCTACGACTACACCTTCTCGAAACGCGACCACGACTACGAACTGAACGCCGGCCTGCTGCCCGAAGGACTTTATACCTATAAAGTTCAGGGGCAGATGGGCGAGCGAAAAATCAGCGTGAGCGGCACTTTCAGCGTGGCGGCCATTGGTATTGAGGAACAGCAACTTACCGCCGACATCGACCGAATGCGCACCATCGCCCGCCTGACCAACGGAAATTGTTATACCGCCCGCGAGTTGCAGCAACTTTTTGCCGACTTGCACCACGAGAGCCGCTTCGAAGACCTGATTCACTCCAAGTGGATTTTCTTCGTCCTCATCGGCTTGGCTGCCGTGGAATGGCTCTTGCGGAAAATGTTCGGGGCGTATTAAACTACGGATTATACGGATGAAACGGATTGAAATACAGTATTTAATATCATAAATTCAAAAAGTATTCGTTAATGATTACAAACAAAGGCAGAAATAGATTTCAACATCAAACTTGTTTTGGGCCAATCTGTATAATCTGCGAAATCCGTAGTTAAAGAAATTGTTTTAATTATTTAAATATCAAATTGTTACGAAATGAAAATCCAAGATCAAGCTGTCGTCACGATGACCTACGTCCTGCGTGAGAACGACGAAAACGGTCCCATCCTTCAGGAGACCACGAAAGAGAACCCCGGGCGACAAGTACGCCTTCCACCTGACGCCCGAAGAGGGCTACGGCGAGCGCGACGAGAACTATATTATGGATCTCGACAAGAATATGTTTATGCATAACAACGTTCTGATGGATATGGTGAAAGTCGGTGCCCAACTGATGATGCAAACCTCCGACGGTCGCCCGATTGCCGGCATCGTCCGCGAAATCGGCGACAACCACGTGAAGATGGACTTCAACCACGATATGGCGGGCAAGCACCTCCATTTCTCGGGCGAAATCCTCGACGTGCGCGAATCCACCGACGAGGACTTCGGCGCAGGCGGCTGTGCTGGTTGCGGCGGAAGCTGTGATGGTGGCTGCGAAGGGTGCAAATGACAAAACTCTGGGAAAAAATCATAATTTTTGTGATTTTTCCCCAGAGTTTTCTATTTTGTAATGCAAAATGTTGCGTAAAGCGGCACGGATTTGATGTTGTTGTCGAAGCCGAAATGCTTTTGCGAAATCCTAATTGAATAAGGTGAATTGTATTTATTGGCGAACTGGTTCATACTGATGGCCTTGTTCCGCTTGCCTTTTTTTACTTCCACGGGAATGATGTCGGTGCCGAGTTGCAGCACGAAATCCACCTCGGCGGTGTTGTCGTTTTTCCAGTAGTAAAGTGGGATTTGGTTGGACTTAAATTGTTGTGCCACATAGTTTTCTGCCAACGCGCCCAAAAAACTGTTGTCTTGCTCGATGGTGGAAAGCACGGTTTGGTAGGCAAGCCCCGATTTCATTGTGAGCAGTCCCACATCGGCCATATAGAGTTTGAAATCAGAGAGATCGGCATAGGCTGCGATGGGCATCAGTCCTTGAGTGGTCTTTTGGCATTTTAGCACGATTCCCGCCGATTCGAGCCAGTCGATGGACTCGCCGAACAGCGTGGCACTGCCGCCTTTTTGCACCACTTTGTATTGGAACTTGGTGCTTTCCTTGGCCAATTGGGTTGGGATGGAGTTGTAGCAAGCCCTGATTTTCACCGATGTCGAGGCGGAGGCATATTTCGCCATATCGGCCAAATATTCGTTCAAGATGCGGCTTTGGATGTCGATGATGTCCGTGAACTTCTGTGAATCAACGAATTGCTTAACCACGGCGGGCATACCTCCCGTGATCAGGTAATGCTTGTAGAGTTCGATGAGCATTTGGTGAATGCCCTCGGCAAAGGGTTGGTTAGTTGCGAAATGCTGTTTGATTTCCTCGGCGAAAAACTGTTTCCCGTTGGCCCAAAGAAACTCCTCGAAATCAAGCGGATACATATTGATTTCATCGACTTTCCCGACGGGGAAGGAATATTTCTCGCGATTGACGGCCACACCGAGCAGACTTCCGGCGGCCACGATGTGGTATTGCGGTGCTTCCTCACAGAAAACCTTCAACGCCATCAATGCCCGCTCTCTGCTTTGGATTTCATCAAGGATAACCAGCGTTTTTCCTGCTGTAATCTTTTGGCTGTAAGCGGCTTCCAAATATTGGATGATTCTTGTTGGCGTGAGGTCGCCTTCAAAAAACGCTGCCGTCGCCGTTTGGTTTTCTAAATGCACATAGATGGTGTTTTCAAAACAGGTTTCACCAAAAGCCTTCAAGATATAGGTCTTGCCCACCTGTCTTGCGCCGTTCAGGATGAGCGGCATCCTGTTCGTCTTGTCCTTCCATTTGACCAATTCGGCCATCACTTTTCTTTCCATAGTTCTTGCCTTTTATGCCGCAAAAATAACCATTTTTGACAAAACTCTGGGAAAAAATCATAATTTCTGTGATTTTTCCATAGAGTTTTATTGTTTAGAACGATTCTATTTTCCGCCAAATCGGTGAAAATTTCATCGATTTGGCGGAAAATGTTTTTATTCAAACAGGTCGTCTAAGGTCACTTCGGCGGTGATGTAGTCTGAATACATATTGCGTTTCATCCCGAATGTGGTGACCAAAACGGGGTGGATGGCTGCCCGTGTCTTCGTTTCTTCCTTGAAGCTGCCGCAACGGTCGCGCAGGCGCAGGTCTTCGTCCTTGTCGATGGCGTATTCCTTTTGTGAATATTTCACTTCGCAAACGTTGGTCACTTGGTCGGCGCGCTCAATGATGAGGTCGATTTGCACGGCAGGGTCGCTTTGTTTGCTTCGCCATGAGTAAAAATTGGTTTGGATGCTGTCGATGCGCAATGCTCGTTTGATTTGCGGGATGTGTGCCATGGCGAGCCGCTCGTATGCCAGCCCGAACCAAATGTTTTGGGTCGGTTTGTCGATGGTCGATACCCAAAAGTTCGGATTGGTGGGCGGCTTGAGGCAGAAGGTCAGGTAGAAGAAGGTGAAGAAATCGGTCATTTGGTAGATGGCTGAAGTCGATTTTATCTTCTTCTCTTTCACGTAGTAACGCCTGATGAAGTCGCAATAGACGAGGTCTTCGAGGCGGTCGCTCAGGCCTCCGCCCGAAGAAAGCTCCGAAGCTGTGGCAATCTCTTCGCGCGTCATGCCCGATTTCTTTTTGGCGAGTTCTTCCATGATGAGTAGGTAAGGCTCCGGATTCTTGAACAGCGACTTGAACAGCCGTTTGTATTCGCGGTGCATCTCGGCGTTTTCGGCAAAAAACAGGCGGTCAATGTTTTGAGGGAGGCTTTCGTTGGGCTGTAGCAGGCTCAGATAATAAGGGATGCCGCCCAAAATCATGTAGGCTTGGGCGGTGGAAAGCCTGTTCCAGTTGAACTTGTTGGCACTGAGGTATAGCTCGGTTTCGTGCAGCGTGAAAGGGTGCAGGTGCATTTCGTGTGTGATGCGGTTGTGCAGCCCGCCGTGGTTGTCGATGATGTTCCTGATCATCCAAGAGGTGGCCGACCCGCACACGATGAGCATGATGTTCTTTTGATGGGCGGCCCAACCGTTCCAGAAATGGTCGAGCGCGGTGATGAACTTGCTCCCGTGCGTGTCGAAGCAGGGCAGTTCGTCAATGAACAGGATGATGCGCTTTTTGCGCTTGTGCTTGTTGAGCAGCAGTTGAAGGCAGGCGAAGGCCTCAAACCAGTCTTGGGGTGGCGTGATGACTCTTGGACCGTATTTGTTCAGGGCCTCGTTGAACACTTTCAATTGGTCGTACTCTTCGCCTTCGATAAGCCCCGACACCTCGAAGACGAACTGGCTGCCATACAACTCCCTGACGAGGAAGGTCTTGCCGACCCGTCTGCGGCCATATAGCGCGACGAATTCCGATTTGCCGGAGTTTTCGTATTCCCTCAACAGGGCGATTTCAGGTTCTCTGCCGATGATGTTGCACATGTTTCCCGTTTTTTTTGACACCGCAAAGGTACGATTCTTTTCCGAAAATCGTCGCTTATTTTTCGCCAAATCGATAAAAAAATCATCGTTTTGGCGGAAAATATCTGCATTGTTTTTCGCCAAATCGATTAAAATTTAACCGATTTGGCGAAAAATATTTTTGATTATATATTTGACAAGCAGCATTTTAATATGTTTTTGATATACAATTATGGCCTAAATTTTAGTGCAAATTCAGACGGAATAAACTTGGTTTTTTTTGTATACAAAATTGGTATGTAATTGCGCAATTTATTGAAAGATTTTCTGCGGAAAACATAAAACAAACGGGCTTCACCGACAAAGGGTGAAGCCCGATTTGAAACCTTTTATAGTGCAATGCATAGTGACAAAGACTATACCGGCACTTTGGCACTGCAAAAGTACAAAATAATTCTCAAATTTTAAGCTTTCTCTTCATTGGTGATTTGGATGCCGCGTGACCGCAAAAGGGAGATTTGTTCGTCTAATGTGGTGGCTTGTTTCATTTTGGATGAATAGTATTGTAGTCGCAAAAATACAACTTTTTTATGATGAGAGCCTAACAAACTTTTTTGCCTCAAATCCATCCCAGTTTCTTCATCTCCTTGAAACATTTCAGCGTGGCCTTGACATCCGACATGGAATTGTGGGCATCCTCAAATTCGCAACCGAATAGTTTCTTGTGTAGCTCTTGGAGTTTTGGCCATTTGTAGCCATAAGATCCTGGAATTTTGCAGTAATCCGTGGAGGCTTCCATGGTGCAGATTGACTCTTTGCTGTCCATTATGTCTTTTTGTCCCAAACGAATCAATTCTGCACCGATGATTTTCTTGTCGAAAGCTATGTTGTGACCTACTATGGCTTTGGCTGCATTAAAATCTACCATGAATTTTCCATAACTTCTTTGAGAGGGTTACCTTGCTTTTTTGCAATGCTGGTTGTGATGCCGTGAAGTTGGGCAGCGTCTTTTGGAATTGTAAAACCATCTGGATAAATGATGAAATCATTTTGAGATATACTGTTGCAATCTTTATCTGTCGTTATCCAACTCAATTGCACCAATCGTGGCCAATTTCTTGAATTGCTTGTGGGGGTGTTGTAATCTCGTGGAACACCCGTTGTTTCGGTATCGAAGAATAAGTATTCAATGCATTTTGTTCTGTTTGGTTTAAGACGATCCAAAGCTTTTCGAGCATCTTCATCTCCTTGTTTTGCAGCTTTAGTGTACCATTCCTCGGCTTTGGCAAGGTCTTTCTTGACACCTGTTCCGTGTTCATAGCAAACTCTGAGATTGTATTGCGCTGTTGCATTCCCTTGCTCTGCAGCCTTGGTGTACCATTCCACAGCTTTGGCAAGGTCTTTCTCGATGCCTTTTCCTTCGCTATAGCAATAACCGAGATTGCATTGTGCCCTTGCATGTCCTTGCTCTGCAGCTTTGGTGTACCATTCCACGGCTTTGGCAAGGTCTTTCTCTACCCCAATTCCTTCAGCGTAGCAATAACCGAGATTGCATTGCGCTGTTACATCCCCTTGCTCGGCGGCCTTGCCGTACCATTCCACGGCTTTGGCAAGGTCTTTCTCTACCTCAATTCCTTCAGCGTAGCAATAACCGAGATTGCATTGCGCTGTTGCTTCCCCTTGCTCGGCTGCTTTGGTGTACCATTTCACGGCTTTAGCGAAGTTCTTCTCCACGCCATACCCATTTTCATAGCAAACTCCGAGATTGCATTGCGCCTTTGCATTTCCTTGCTCTGCAGCCTTGGTGTACCATTCCACGGCTTTAGCGAAGTTCTTCTCCACACCATGCCCATTTTTATAGCAGAGGCCGAGATTGTATTGCGCCTTTGCATTTCCTTGCTCTGCAGCCTTGGTGTACCATTCCACGGCTTTAGCGAAGTTCTTCTCCACACCATGCCCATTTTTATAGCAAAGGCCGAGATTGTATTGCGCCCTGGCAAGGCCTTTTCTTGCTGCTAATGAGAACAAAGTAAAGGCTTCAGAATAGTGCTTGAAATTATTATATTTTTTCGCTTTGTCGCCCTAAATTCAAGAGACAAATGCAACTTTAGACGGTCGCGATAGTCCAATGAAATTTTCCCGAAGGGAGAAAGGGGATTTTTTCCCCGTTCTCGCCTTCCGGGTGGATAGGAAAGACTATCTTTGCCTCCGTCCTAAAAATGCAAGA
>CACXQO010000161.1 GCA_902769815.1 uncultured Bacteroidia bacterium
AGACAATATGACAACAGTAACAGTGAATGCAAAGAAGAATGAAGTTTCGTCCTTCACCAAGAAATTGATGAGCGGCCTCGACCTCTCGATGCAACGCCTACTCACCATGCGCTGCCGCCACAACGGCACCTTCTGCTTCTGCGATGCCAACGGCAACATCTACACCGTGAAAGCCAAGGAAGTCAGGGCCATGATGGAACAGGAATAAAATCCATTCGTCACATAGAAAAACCAAGCCACAATTTGCAGGTTGTCTGCGGATTGTGGTTTTTTTTGTGAATCAAAAAGAGGCTTCCTACCGTTGGACAAATAATACACTTCCTCTTACACTTCTATTCCTCTTTCTATACCTGATTATTTTCTAATGAAATCTTATCGAAGAATATCGCTTATAGATTTATCTTTGTCTTTTTTCTCAAAATCTATATTTCCCTCACAATCAGCCTCGCCAATATGATGCCCTGTGGGATCAAACACTTCGTAATGCTCTTTATTGTCTTTATGGAAAAAATCATAATACCAAAATCTTCCAGTTTCTTTTTCTCTATACATTCGTTGTTTCGACCAAAAATAGCAAGTCTTTTCAAACCTTGTTACGTCATTGAATGTAAAAGTCCTTCCTGATATTTCCGAATTATACCACTCTATAAACAAATTTATAGGATTGAAATATGGTATCTTGGTTATGATTGGTAATTCTTGATAATGTGGAGCGTCCTTTATCATCGGTACGATATTTCGAGGCCATTTATCTTGAAATAAAAAGGATACAATAACAGTATTTTCATTCCCATCCATTATCAGTTTTTCCGTGGCAGACCTGAAAAGAAAGTCATTTTTTGGAATAATACTGCTTGCATTCCATTGATAATAAAAACAATCAGATTTGAATAATGGCAGCTTTGCTGTATCGGTTGCATTTTTATTCAACAGGCTTAATAATTGATTCCTAATACCATCCAAATATGTATTTCCACATAAGTCTACTGCCTTTGAACAAAACTCCGTGACATTTTTAGAGTCATAGAAAAACCTGTGATTATATCCTTTGATTATTGCTTTTATCAATGACAACTGTTTTGGGATGTCCAAATATCTACCACAATCATCGCCTAAAGCAAGTATTTCATCATCACTTTCAGGAAACAATAAGAATATATTCAGTTGTTCCATAGCATTAAAATCCAAGCAAATAACTTAAATCCTTCTCCGTCTGGTCAAAGAAGCCTTCGGGTTGCACGTCAATCTTCCCATCACCAATAATATTAATCGGAGTTACTTCTGCGGTCTGTGTAACATCGTCCTTTTTGCAATTAAGCAACTGTACTTTATTACGATCCACCCCTTTTTCGCCATTCTCAAATTGTTTTGTGGCAACCAAGATTCCATTAATAATGTGATCGCTATGTGTCTCAATAATAATCTGCGCACCCATTTGCGCGGTTCTTGCTATTAATTTAGCCAATTCGGACTGGCCGTGAGGATGCAAATGGATTTCGGGATTTTCAATGATAATCAGACTATTGGCAGAAGCCGTAAGTAATGCCACTATTATTGGCAAAGCATAACTCAGCCCATATCCGACATTCGTCGCATTAAACTCGTCAGACGATATGAAATCAGGTCTATCAAACGAATATTTCAAAACAAATGCCTTACCTTCTCTTTGCGGAATAACATTAACCCCTTTACTGATTATATTCTCCCAAGCCGAAACCTGATCTATCAAATCAAGAGATTCCGTTTCATCATACTTTAATTCTTCCTTTATCGTCCAATTCTTCTCATTGCCAAAGTGATACAAATAATGAGGAACCAAATCACATATACCAAGTCTGCTTGATATTTGCTTCTTTATCTCAACTGCACTTGTGTTAAGTGGATATGACTCTCTCGGCGACCACCTTGAAGCACTTATATATTGAAAGTCGTTTGAAAAAATGGCAGGAACAGCATCGCCAATCACAACATTATTGTCATTAGCAGGAATCATATCCTGAAAACTGCTATTATTTCTTTGAGAAAACTCCCAATTATACGATCTGCCATTCTCTACAAAACCCATTTTTACAGTATCTTCATCAGCATACTTACACAGAGCATCTGTGATTAATCCAATACTACACAAATCGCCTTGCAACTGTAATCCATTTTTCAACTCGCCTTTCAAATAACTCTGTCTCAATAACAAAAGCATCTGAATAATAGATGATTTACCACTACTATTTTGGCCTGTCAATACGCTCAAGTTTTTAAGATTCAAAGTAGTGCGTTTATGAATCTTATAGTTTTCAATATACAAACTTGTAATCATATAGAAATTTTTTCTTCTATTGTTTCTTCTATAATTCGCTTAAACTCAGAAAATCTTCTAACAACACTGTCTTTTTGGCCTGTTCCAGAAGAAATGGCATATCTGAACTTTTCATCGTTGTTCAACTGGATGAATTTATGCTTAAAAACATTTTTTTTATTGACAAGCAATCGCAATTGAGAATCTGACATTTTTGCATAGATAACACTTTGAACTTCAAACAAGGCCTTATTAATAGGCTTTCTTCTGTCATATACATTTGTACGTTTTCTAAATGCATCATCGCCAAACAATTTTATTGCAGTTTGCATAGATTTAATAAACCGAGATTTCATCTCCGCACGTTCAATATCAGACAACAGTTTGATTTTACTCATTCCTCTGTTCATAAAACCATCCAAATCAGGCTGATAAGAGGTATAGTTTTGGAGATAGAATGAAACATACCTTGTAATAAAATCCCTATCTTCCATTCTATCAGTTTTGATAATGCCACAGGTGGCATTCCTGAAATCGTCCAAAATCGCTAATTCTGCAACAAAATCCGCTGGAATGCCTTGATTCATAGCGTGTCTTATTTCTTGGGGGGTAAGAATCAGACCTCCAGTGTTGATTCGCTTGAATATATTAAACTTGACTTCATCTGGTGTACCTTTTTCAACAACATACACTGTAATAGGAGTTTGGGAAATACGACGCTGCAGTTCCCTCGGCAAGTCTACATAACAACGGCCATTAAACTGCGCCAAAAATTCAAGATTCTCTAATGGAAACGTTTTTTCGACAATAAAATGTTTAAAAACACTACATCTTTGCAATCCATCTATGACTTGCCATATAGTTTTACGTTTCTCAATATCATCTTCATATTCAATTATTTCATCAAAATAAAAAGCAGGCAATGGAAGTCTCAACAATACGGATTCTATCAACCTACTTTGTTGGGTTTTGTCCCATAAATCGCTTCTGCGTTGGAATGCCGTCATAAAATTCACCTCGTCATATTCAATTTTGTCAATCAATTCACCAAGAGTAAACGGATCTCGCCTTATCCTAATTAAATTAGGATCAAAAGGAACTGTAATAGGTTCATTACCAACTATTTCTTCTTCAACTTTGTTTTCTTCATTATCAATATTACTACCAATACTGTCCATCATCATTTACTATTTTTATTCAGCAAAAGTAATCAAAAATATCATTGACATCATTTTTCCGCCGAAAAATCCTCACTTTTGCTCAACAAATCCAATTACACGCTGCTGAATGTCACCATTATTAGGTAATACATAAGGCTGGAAAACTGGTAGTCCATCCGTATCGCCAACATACAAAACCGCCGCAAGGCTTTCTGCGACCTTTGCGGCGGTTTTTCCATCCTAAGGAAATGGTCTACTTATCGGAACTCACTTCCCAAATCCGCCCAAAGCGGTGTAAAGGTTGATGAGGGCCTGCACCATCTCATAGCGGTTTTCCACCTGCGCGAGTTGAGCCGAAAGCAACGACTCCTGCGCGGTAAGGACCTCCAAATAGGTGGTCGAGCCGTGATTCATCAACTCGGTAGTGGCCGAAAAAGCCTCTTGCAGGGCGTTGACGCGAATGTCGATATGGCTGGTCTTTTCCTCAGCCGTCTCAATGGCTTTCTTGTATTGATACACTTCACTACCCGCATCGTAAAGGGTCTGGACGAACTCCAAACGAGCCTTCTCTTGTTCGGCTTTGGCATTACGGAGCTGTGCCGTGAGCTGGCCGCCTTGCAAGATGGGCTGCGTCAACGAGCCTACCGCCTGACCAATGAGGTCAAGCGCGCTGAAAGTGCCGGCTAAGCCAAACAGACCATCAAGGTTGAGCGAAGGATAGAAGGACTGGCGCGCCTGCTGGGTGGTGTAATAAGCAATTTCCATGTTGCGCTCGGCCATACGGACATCGGGGCGGGCAGCGAGCAAACGGACGGGCAAACCGACGTGAATCTGCTCGGGCATCTCAAATTGCTCAAAAGAGGAACGCTCAATATGGTGCGGCGGCTCGGCGAGCAACTGGCAGAGCAAAGCTTCGGTAGCGGCTATACTGTAGCGCAAAGTCACAATATCGGTACGCAAAGCCTCCAACGAAGCCTGCATCTCGTACACGGCAGGACTGTTGTAGGTACCCGCCTGGAACAAGGCCTGTGTGGTGTTGTACGACTCCTGATACAGTATTTCGGTCGCTTCGGAAATCGCCAACTGACGGTCGAGCATCACCAAGGTGTAATACAGGTTGGCGACGTTGGCGGCCAAGTCGACTTGCACGGCTTGACGAAAGTCTTCATCGTAGGCGAGTTTTGCCTTGGCTGAACGGACTTTGCTCCGGTTCTGGCCGAAGATACCCAACTGCCAGCTCGCCCTTACGGGAATCTGGACATTGTAACTGCCGGCTCCACCTTGATAGTTATAAGAGGCATTGGGAGCGAAGGACAATGTGGGCGCGTAGCCCCATTTGGCTGCCTTCACCTCGTTTTGCGCCTGCTCGATGGTGAATTGTGCGGTGCGCATATCGGTGTTGTTGACCAATGCCGTTTCGATGAGACTCTGGAGGTTGGGGTCTTTAAAAACATCACGCCAACTCAGGTCGCCAATCGACAAGGTGTCTTGCGGATTCATCACATCGCCCATAAGGTTGCCTGTGATGGTGTTGGCTTTCGAATCGTATTTCTTATAAAGGTTGCAGCCAGGCAACAGCAGCAGGACTGCAAATATCAATATTATATACCTTTTCATATTTTCAATTATTTATTTATGGATTGCTTCTTTCGTCTTCACGGAATGAGGCTCTTCAATGACGCGAAGCAGCAACTCTAAACTATTAACTCTCAACTTTTAACTCTTCACTATCAACTTCATCCGGCGTCAAACGCTCATGAATCTTCTGGAACACGATATACAAGGCCGGCGTGACGAACAGGATGGCGATGATAGCCACCGTCATACCGCCCACCACAGCGATGGACAATGACTTGTTGCCAACTGCACCTGCACCCGTTCCCACAATCAAAGGAATCATACCGATAATCATGGTCAAAACGGTCATCAGGATAGGACGCAAACGGTCTTGGCAGGCACCGACGGCAGCATCGTAAATCGACATGCCCTCCTTGCGTTTCTGCACGGCGAACTCAGTGATAAGAATGGCTGTCTTGGCCGCCAAACCCATCAACATAATGACACCCACCTGCACATAAACATTGACGCCCACTCCCATCAACGACTCCAAGGGGCGAACCGACAAGTAAGCGCCAAAGATACCAAACGGGATGGACAGCAGCACCGCGAAGGGGATAAACACCGAGTTATACAACACGGC
>CACXQO010000162.1 GCA_902769815.1 uncultured Bacteroidia bacterium
GTTTTCGTCCGCTTCGCCCATCCCGCCGAAGGTGCTGGTGCCGACTATCACAACGAGAATTGGAGCCTGCATCCGCGCAGCATTTGCCTTAATTCAGGCAAGCCAAACACGACCGGGCTTGGTGCCACCGACATCGCGGGCAACCCGCGCATCCAAAAAGGCCGAGTGGAAATTGGAGCCTACGAGAGTTGCGCCTCGCTCACCAACATTGAAGACGCATCTTACGGAAACTATTATTTCCACGGAAGATACTTGAACGAGCCGGGCTATTACACTGCCGTCCTCAACGGCCTTGACTGCGACAGCGTCATCGGATTGACACTCAACATCTTGACTGGAACAACCGAGCAAAAGGAAGCAGAAATCAATGTTTGGCCCAATCCAACTTCAAGCACGTTGCACATTGAGGCCGAAGGGATTGAAAATGTGGAAATCCGCAACCTGTTAGGGCAAATTGTTTTGACTGCCGAAAAGGTTGAAACAATCGATATGGGCAATCTCGAAAAAGGGGTTTATTTACTGATTATCAGCGGCAAAAACGGAAGTAAAAGAGTCATCAAAATAATAAAGGAATAAAATGTCAAAAGCCTATTTCTCAGCAGGTTGCTTTTGGGGCGTGGAGTATTACTTCAAGCGGCTCAAAGGCGTGACGAAAACCACCGTCGGATTCATGGGTGGCGAAATCGAGAACCCAAGTTACAAACAAGTAAAAACGGGCACGACGGGGCATCTGGAAACCATCGAAGTGGAATACGACCCCGAAATGGTTTCCTACGAAGCCTTGGCGCGCTATTTCTTTGAAATCCACAACTTTGAGCAAGCCGATGGACAAGGCATCGACATCGGCACACAATATCTTTCCGCCATTTGGTTCAACAATACTGAGGAACGCGACACCGCCATAAAAGTTTTCGGCGAACTGATGCAGATGGGCTATCATCCTGCCACACAGATTCGTCAAGCCATGCCCTTCTACCCTGCCGAGGACTACCATCAAAACTACTTAGACGAAAGACAGGAAACGCCTGAATGTCACATCTATACGAAGATTTTCTAAAAAACATTTAGGGCTGTCACATTGTGGCAGCCCTATCTGTGTTTTCAATGCGGCTGCCGTAATACGACAGCCGTACAAACCTAAAAATCAGGTTATTTCACTATGGAAACCTGTCTTGAAACGACACCGTTTTCCGTGTCTATGCGCAGCATATACAATCCCGCCACAAAGCCGGCAAGGTCGATGTTGGTTTGGTTGCCTTCGGCGATGGCATCGTAAACGATTTGGCCTTGCACATTAATCAAGGTGACATGCCTCAAACCTTCGGCCTCAATGGTCAATCGGGCACGAGCCGGATTGGGATAGACGCTGACACTTTCGCCGTTTTCGTCCAAGCCGTCAGTGGTCACAGTCACAAAGTTGTGAATGCCGTCAACAGACATGGCGGGCTCCGATTCGCAAGTGCCACCCACAACGGAATTGACCGCCGTCACCTGATAATAGAAATTGACTGCGTTGATGTCATTGTCGTCGAAACTCACGGCATTGCCGTCGGCCACGCCAATCAACTCGTAATTGCTGCCGTTTATGGAGCGGTAAACATTGTACCAAAGCGTTTCGCTCGAAGTGCCGGCCCACACCGCATTGGTCACGGTGATATTGTCAATGCAGAGGGCATAGTTGGACACGTTGGTGAAATGGCGGAAACCGAGGTAAATTTCTTGTCCGGCATAGGCCGACAAGTCAACGGAATAGGATTGGTAAGGATGCCTTGATTCCCATTCGGCGATGGTGGCCACATTCAGCCCGTCAGCCGAAGCCACGGCCACGCCGAAATGCTCGGTAGGATAAGCAGGGTCAAAACCAGCGGCATAAAAGGTCATCTTGGCATTGGGCAGCACCTTGACTTTGGGCATAAAAGCGTAATTGTCAGGATGAAGCGCACCGTAATTATTATTATATGAGAACGAGGTCAGTGAGGCGTTGGTGCCTGTGTTGTTCACGCTGCCATCGGGATTCATGCCACCTGCGGCGTAAATGCCGAAAACAAAGCCGTCGCCATCGGCATCGAGGAAAGTCCAGCCATCGGGGTCGTCCTCAAAGTCGGTGAAAATCTCGCGTTCCCAAGTGAGAATCACCTTTTGGCCGTCCCATTCTGCCGCCAAGTTCTTCGGAGCCAAGCAATTCACCTCGACCTCGGCACATTGCGGGGCGGCAAGGGCGTAATAGTCGCCCGTTTCTTTGGCACCGTCTTGGATGATACGGATACAATACTCGGAAGTGTAGCGGTTTACGTCATGCGAGAAAGAAGTTTCGCCGTGGTTGAGGGTGGCCAGCAGCTCGCCGTTGGCATAAACCAAGGCACCGATGGCGGGGCGCGTCACCTCGGCCTGAACGCCTTCAACCTTGATGTCGTCGACGCAGAGGAAATAGGTCTCGCCCGTGGTGTTGAAGTGGCGGATGGCCACATAAATCTGCTGTCCGGCGTAGGCCGAAAGGTCGACGGAATACTCGGTATAAGAACCCGTGCTGTTCCATTCCTGAATCATGGCGAAATCGGCGGGATTGGTGTTGCCCGAAGTGGAAACGGCCACGCCAAAATGCTCAGGGTCAGGGGCAATGCCGGGCATATCGGCGTCGCAGGCCATAAAGGAAATGCGTCCGTTTTCGGTGGGCGTCAGTCGCGGCGTGACGATGAAATTGTCGGGATTGAGCGCACCCGGACCATTCATCCATGAGAAGGAACGCAGGCCGATGCCGCCGCCATAGCCGCTCCAAGGATACACACGGAAGTTCTGTCCGTCGTTGTTGGCATCGATGAGGGTGAGATCCATCAAAGTGCTGTCGGCGAAGTCGTAAAACAGTCCTTCGATGGGGAATGGGGCCGACATTGTTGGCAGTGTCCACGAAAGTTGCACCCGATTGCCGTCGCTTTCGGCTTGCAATCCCATGGGCGAGCCTTGGAAATGGTTGCTTGAGCGGTAAGTCCAAGCGTATTCGCTTTCAAGCGTTGCGCCATTTGCGTAATGGGCGCGAATGGTGGTCGTGTGGTTTGAGCCATCAGCGAAGCCATTGGTATTCAACAAATAATGAGTGCCAAAATGGTTCTCGGCCACAACCTGACCGTCAAGAACGATGTCGCTACCAATATGGAAAGTCGCATTATCGTTTCCAATGAAGATTTCATCGATGCAAATGGCGAACTTGTCGGTGCAGTTGAAATGGCGGATGGCGAGATAAACCTCCTGACCTGCGTATGCCGAAAGGTCGATGGAATATTGATGCCAACTGCCTTGACGGATTCCTTGGTCTTTGGCTGTCAAAGTCCATTCCTGAAGGGTGGTGAAAGCCGATGGATCGTTATTGACCGTCGTCGAAATGGCCACACCGAAATGTTCGGCGGGATAAGCCTCGTCCATAGCGCTGGCATAGAACATCATTTCGCCGTTTTCGGGAATGGTCACGCGGGGTGAAACCATGAAATTGTTGGGCGTTAGCGGCGAAGTGGTAGCATTGTCGTAGGAATACGACACCAACATACCATCCGAATTGCCAAAACCCATACCGTTTGCCAAAGGCAATTGCCAATTGTGGCTGTCGCCGTCGGCATCAATGAGTGTCCAATCGAGGATGCGGCCTTCCTCGAAGTCCTCCTCGAAATCCCAATAGTAAGCTCCATCGGGAGAATAAACGCCTTGCGCACGGTAAATCACATAACCCGAGGCCGATACATAGTTTTCAATGCCCTGTTGGGCCTTCACCCCAAAGGGGGCGGTCGTCAGTAGTGCCATTGCGAGGAATGGCAGGATGTTTTTTCGCATGATAAAATAATTTTTGGTTAATAATCAATTGATTACATGATAATCACTTGCAATAAAAGGTTTTGCAAAGATAGGAATTTTCCACGAAAACAGAATTTTATTTATCAACCGAAAGAATTATTGATTACCTTTGCGCCAAATAATAGTTTATGCCTGAAATAAGCAATTTTTACGGTATCGTCATCACAATGTACTTCCCCGAACACAATCCGCCTCATTTCCATGTGAGGTACAACCAATATCGTGCCTCCATTGATATTCAGACGGGTAAGGTTACAGGAGAAATGCCAAGACGAGCCTTGAAACTGGTTTATGACTGGCTCGACCTCCATAAAGAGGAACTATTGGAAAACTGGTACAAATTGGAAAAAGGTGCTTCGCCTTCAAAAATTCAACCTTTGGACTAATATGGAAACAACAACCGAACTCAAATGGGTAACCGCAGCCCGAAACCTTAGTGGATATCGTTTGGCTCTCACCTTTAATGATGGCAGCCAGCGCATTTTCGACTGCAAGCCGCTCATTGAGCAATATCCCATCTTTGACTCGCTGCGTGATGAGGCCGTTTTCGACTGCTTCGATCTTGATGGATGGACGGTGACTTGGCTTCATGGCACAATTGATATTGCACCAGAATATCTTTATGAGAACAGCGTTGCAGCATAATTAAACGAATAAACAATCAACATTAAACAAAAATAAATCATGGCAAAAAACATCGAAGAAATCAAAGCCGCGTTGGCCGAGTACGGCATCACCGGCGCAAAGGAAATTTATTATAACCCGAGTTACGAACAACTCTTCAAGGACGAGATGAACCCCGCCCTGACGGGCTTTGACAAGGGCGTTTTGACCGAACTCAACGCTGTCAATGTGATGACGGGCATCTATACCGGTCGCTCGCCCAAGGACAAGTATATCGTCATGGACAAAAACTCGAAGGACACCGTGTGGTGGACCACCGAGGGCTACAAGAACGACAACCATCCGATGAGCGAAGAGGTGTGGGCACAGGTGAAAGACCTCGCCAAGAAACAACTCTCCGGCAAGAACCTCTATGTGGTCGACGCTTTTTGCGGCGCCAACAAGGACACCCGCATGGCCGTCCGCTTCATTATGGAAGTGGCATGGCAGGCCCATTTTGTGCTCAACATGTTCATTAAGCCTACGGCTGAGGAACTGGCCGACTTCAAGCCGAACTTCACCGTCTACACCGCCTCGAAAGCCAAGGTCGAAAACTACAAGGAACTCGGCCTCAACAGCGACACCTGCGTGGCCTTCAACGTGACTTCGCGCGAACAAGTGATTCTGAACACTTGGTACGGCGGCGAAATGAAAAAAGGTATGTTCTCGATGATGAACTACTACCTGCCGCTGAAAGGCATCGCCTCGATGCACTGCTCCGCCAACACCGACATGCAAGGCGAGAACACCGCCATCTTCTTCGGCTTGAGCGGCACAGGCAAGACCACCCTTTCGACCGACCCGAAACGCCTGCTCATCGGCGACGACGAGCACGGCTGGGACGATGAAGGCGTGTTCAACTTCGAAGGCGGCTGCTACGCCAAGGTCATCAACCTCGACAAGGAAAGTGAACCCGACATCTACAACGCCATCAAGCGTGATGCATTGTTGGAGAACGTCACCGTCGATGCCAACGGCAAGATCGACTTCAAGGACAAGAGCGTGACCGAGAACACCCGCGTCTCCTACCCCATCGAGCACATCGAGAAAATCGTGAAGAACGTGCGTCCCGTTTCGTCGGGTCCCGCCGCCAAGAACGTCATCTTCCTCAGCGCCGACGCTTTCGGCGTGCTGCCTCCCGTCAGCATC
>CACXQO010000163.1 GCA_902769815.1 uncultured Bacteroidia bacterium
TGCCACAAAACTTGACAGACTGAACTATAACGACAAAGAACTTGTCTTTCTACTGAAATTCTGCCTCAGCACACTCATCGACAGGGAAGAAAAACTTGAGTTCCGTGATTTTGACGACCTTTTCGACAACGAGCGACAAGCAAAGGCGGAGTTCAACCAACTACGCAACGGCCAGCATCGGCTCATTAAGGACAAGTTGGTGGAGCCAGTAGGCCATGAGCTTTTTGGCGGTGACACTTTCCGCCTATCCGAACACGGCAAAGAAACTTTGCTGCCCAAAATTTGCCTCAAACAGGCACCTGTCGACCTTGACGAGCTCACCTTGGCCGCAAGCATTACCGAAAAACGGCTGTTCTATAATGCGAATGACCAAGACAAAATTGAACGGCTGAAATGCCTGCTGCAACCGACATCATTCAGCGACATCAGGCTCCGAATGAAGCAACAAGGAATGCGCAGCGGCTTTGCTTGCCTTTTGTATGGTGCACCTGGCACAGGAAAAACTGAAACCGTGCTGCAAATTGCCCGCGCCACGGGTCGAAACATCATGCAAGTCAACCTTTCGGAGATGCGCAGCAAGTGGGTGGGCGAAAGCGAGAAAAGGGTGAAGTCCGTTTTCGACCGTTACCGCAATTTCGTGGAGTATTGCGACAAGGAACCCATCCTGCTTTTCAATGAGGCAGACGGTATCATTGCGAAACGTTCCACCAACGCAGTCCACGCCGTTGACCAAATGGAAAACACCGTGCAAAACATCATCCTGCAAGAGATGGAAACCTTGGACGGCATCATGATGGCTACCACCAATTTCACGCAAAACATGGACTCTGCCTTTGAGCGGCGTTTCCTCTACAAAATCAGCTTCCACAAACCCGACCAAGCCACACGCCTCCAAATCTGGCAAAGCATGATGCCCGACCTTCCTGAAAGCGATGTGGCCATCCTTGCCGAACGTTACGACTTCAGCGGCGGCCAAATGGAAAACATCACGAGAAAAGCCACCGTCGAGCATATCCTGACAGGCCAAATGCCGAGCCTTGAAACGCTCATCAGCTTTTGCGAAGAAGAAAACATCGTTGAAAACAGATCGAGGATTGGTTTTTAGGTCAAACAAAGAATCATCATGAAAGAAAGAAAACAGAAACACAACCAGTTAATTCCCGAAGGAATTACCGACATTGGCGACTTTGCATTCAGACACGAAAGCTTTGACGGATTCAAGTCAATCGTGCTGCCAAACAGCGTTGAATACATTGGCGAGAGTGCCTTTGAAAACGCGAACAACATAAAGTATATCGTCCTTTCTGGCGGCATCAAGCGGATTGGCACAAACGCCTTTGCGCGGTGCAAGCAATTGGACTCGATAGCTTTCAGGCAAGGGCCTCCGCATTGCCTCAACTATCTGACCCAAAACGGCGTATTGTTTGAAAGGAACTACGACCGCTTTAGCAAAAGTCACGGCTACACCTTGTTCCAATACCCAAGTGGCAGAGCCAACAAAGAATACACGATACCTGTAGTGGTGGATGATGGCGTGTCTGATGGCGGCGTGGAAGTCACGGAAATAGGCGAAAACGCCTTCATGGAGAGCCAATATCTGGAAGCGGTTTACTTCACTGCCTATCCTGGCACGAAGATGAAGATTGGAAGATGCGCCTTTGCATGGTGCGGAAATCTTGACACGATAAGACTATCCAACAATATCACAAAGATTGACCCAACAGCATTTCAGGGCTGCCGAGCCTTGAAAAGAATCCTCATTCCCAAGGGGACGAGGAAAAAGTTTGAAGCAATGTTTCCACTCAAACAGACGTGGGAGCTACTAATGGAAGAATAATTTGGGGGAAATTGCGCCAAAACCATTATCTTTGCCCTCAAATTAACGCTCTTTATGGACAAACTCATCAAATGCATCTGGATTGCCAACACCATCGCCGACCGCCGCGACGCAGGCATCACGCTGAAAGAACTCAATGACCGCTGGACGCGGGACGGCGACAACAACCCTATTCCCGACAGGTCGTTCCACAACTACCGCCAAGACATTGCCGATGTATTCGGAATCGACATTGAGTGCGACAAAAGCCGCAACGCCTACTACATTCCCCAAGGCGAGCGTGAGGAAATGCTCGGCAACGACTTGAAAATGTGGCTGCTGCATAGTTTTGCCCTCAATAACAGGCTGTCGTCAGACCTCAGCCTGCGCAAACGGGTGCAGTTTGAGCGCGTCCCAGGCGGCATTGAACATTTGGAACCACTCATGGAAGCCTTGGAGAAAAGCCTTGAAATCGAGATGCAATACAAGCGGTACTATGGCACCAATGACATCAAGCATTACCGCTGCAAGCCGCTCGCGCTGAAGCTTTTCAAGCAACGGTGGTATCTCATTGCCCTCAACGAGAAGGAAGAGATTCGTTGCTATGCCTTAGACCGTATCGACTCGCTCAGCATCACGGAAACCACCTTCAAGGCTCCAGAAGATTTTGATTTGCAGACGCATTTCCAAGACGCTTTCGGCATCTATGTGGAACCAGACCTGAAGACAGAAGAAATCCTCGTCAAGGCCGACAAAGACCAAAGCAACTTCCTGAAAGGCTTGCCTTTACACCATAGCCAACGCATCATCGAAGAGGCCGACGACTATACCATTTTCTCATGGCGGCTGAAACCTTCCTACGACTTCATCCAGCAACTGCTTACGATGAATGCGCACATTGAGGTGCTGGAGCCGATTTCGCTGAGGGAGAGGATGAAAGGGTTACTGCAAGAAATGCAGGGGAAGTATTGAACAACATGTCGTTCTTATTCAAACCACAACACCCAATTCCCAAGTTTCATTCAGCCAAAAGTTCCTCAATCTTCTGAATCAACTCTTTCGTGGGTCCTGTAATTGTATCTATTTCCTCTTCTGTGATAGAATAATAGCAGTTGTAGTCTCCTTTTTCGCGCAGTTGTTCCATTCGCGACAAAAATGCGCCCAACCTTGACTCTACTTTTCCTGCTTTTACAAAATGCAAACCGAATTGAGTCAAAAGACCATCATGCGTATGTGCAACTAATTCATTTTTAATCAATAAGGCCTGAACTGCATGATAGCAGGCATAATAATAACGGTTGGAAGCGATGTCCCAATACTTTTGTCGGCACATTTCATCCGCTTGCTCAAGGAAACGGTGAGCCTTTTCCATTTGCAGTTCCACTACAAGTTTCCGTTCTTCGTCCGTCAGTCTCATGCCAATCGTATTGCGTCGTCAACGACATTGTGATAAAAAGGCGTGAATTGGCTATCCTGCCATTCTTTTGCGGTGTACATCACAGGATTGATGTATTCGCCAAGTTCCCAGCCAAGCTCTCTCAACGGATATGAGACGGCATCGTAGTCTTCAGGCAAAAGTTTCTCTTTGTCAAGAACAATGAGAATGTCCCAATCGGAGCCTGAATGGGCATCTCCCCTCGCTCTGGAGCCATACAACAAGGCATATCCTCCTGAAGGCAAATGCAGCATAAGTGTTTTTTTTATGTCGCTGATGACTTTCTCTTCCATCACAAAAGAATTTCTTGCGCAAAGATAGACATTATTTTCAAAACAAGGTGGTTTTCGAGGAAAAACCAATTTTCAAATATACATAAAACCAAGAAAAAAGGAGAGCCAAACGACGCTCCTTTTTCATATCAAAAAACCAACCTATTCAAACTCAATATTTTGCTCTTTGAAAAACTCTTGCGGGGTCATAACCGCGCTATCACCAAAGTCAAAGTCTTTCTTGTTGCGCGTTAAGATGTAATCAGCGTTGGCATCAACAGCCGAAAGATACTGCATCTCATCTTCAAAGTCCTCGCTACGATGTTGTAGGCAACGGTCAACAGCGGATGCTCCCATCGAAGTAATCGTCAATAGTGGCCTGATTGTGTCAAGGGAATCATAAATCTCAGGCAAACCATAGTGCATTCGCCTTAAAACATAAATGGTGTTGACGATGGTGAGATCCGAAACCAACAATTCTATCTCATCATTGTCAGCCAATTGAAACAACGCCATCGCGTCTTCTGCATAAGGTTGACGGGCCGCAAGAAAATCTATCAAAATATTCGTGTCGATAAAAACCTTCATCATTAGTTGTATTTTTCTTCCAGTATCTCAGATTTCAACGCCTTGATGTCAAGGTCGGACGGAACAGAAAACCGCCCTGACATTCGGCGAATTCGATTCGATATTTTCACCTTTCGTGGACTGGCCGACAACAACTCTTTGTGATTTCGCGCACGCATAGCCAATCGGCGCACATACTTCGATACATATTCGAGCATCTCAACCCCTAACAAGTTCAGGTCTTCATTGATTGAAGTCTTTAATTCAACGGCAGTCATTTCAATAGTTTTTTATGATTCGACCGCAAAGATACACATTTTTGCACAAACTCCATACACGTTACCTAAAAAACCAAAACCATCGCGACCAAAACACAAAAAAAGGAGAGCCAAACGACCCTCCTTAATCATATCAATTTGAATATCAAAACCTTTACTCCGTCGGCAAAGCCTTGAAGCCATTGCCCATAATCTCCGAGCTTTCAATCACGTTGACGAAAGCGTTGGGGTCTAAGAAGCGGAGGTTGGCCTTCAGTTTTACCAAATCGGAGCGGTTGAGAGTGACGTAAATCATCTTGCGCTCGGCACCTTGGTAGAGGCCGCTGCCAGTGAACACCGTGCCGCTGCGGTCGAGATCCTTGAGGATGAAGTTGCGCACCTCCTCAATCTTGTCGGTGACCACGAAGGCCGTCTTGTAGCTTTTCACACCCTCCACAACAAGGTCGATGACCTTGCCTTCGATGTAAATCAGAAGGATGGAATAGATGGGCAGGCGAATGTCCTCGAAAGCAATCAAGGTGGTGAGGGAGATGAGGCTGTCCACAACCATCACAAGGGTGCCAAGGCTGATTTTGGTGTATTTGTGGATAATCATGGAGATGATGTCTGAACCGCCCGAAGTGGCACCAGCACGGAAAATGACACCGATGGCAACGCCATAGATGAGGCCTGAAACGATGGTGTTCAAGACCATGTCGGGCATGAACCAACTCTGCGAGCCGTCCTTGGCGATGTAAAAAAGCGCCGATTGGGTGTCGGCGACCACGCTACCGCCGTGAATCACAGGCGCATAGCCCCAGGTGCTTTCTAGGATATAAGTGAACACAGGTATCAGGATGACCGAGATAATCGTCTTGATGCCGAACTTGGGGCCAAGGATGATGGTGCCGATGATGAGCAGCGGAATGTCCATAGCGATGCCCGACACAGAGATTTTCCATCCCCACAGGGCATTGAACACGTTGGCCAAACCATAGACACCGCCAGGCGCCAAATGGTAAGGATTCACGAACATCACGTCGCCGACGGCGAACAAGGCAGAGCCTAAAACCAAATAGGCATATGCCAGAATTTGTTGTTTCAATTTCTCGTTTTGCATAACTTAAATAGTTAAAAACCAATAATTTAAAATTATTTTACCTCATTTTGAAGCGGCAAAGGTACGAAATTTCCAAAAACTTACTACCTTTGCGCCCTGAAAAGAGGACCCGTAGTTTAATGGATAGAATAAAGGATTCCGGTTCCTTCGATCAGGGTTCGATTCCCTGCGGGTTCACCATGGTCATACGCATTTCTCTATGCGACATCTATGTTGCTTGCTCTCACGCTCGTATGTAATCCCCACAAGCAAAAGATTGTCAGTGTACTGCGCAACTTTGGCTGGATATTGTTTGCGTTTGATTTGCTCAATGGCAGTGTCGACCGCCTTGTCATATTTCAACTCAATGACGATGGCAGGTGAATCGACATTCTTTCGCGGAATGAGCACCAAGTCGGCAAAGCCCTTGCCTGTGGCCAACTCGCGGTGGATGATATAGTCGTTTGAAGCGTAATAGTAAGCAATGCTCAACACACAAGCCAATGAGTTTTCGTCGTTGTAACTCAAAATGCTGGTGTTTTCGTCGTGGGCGGCATCCACACCACGGGCCACAGATTCCTCGTCGCCGCGAAGCGTGGCATGCAGAAGTTGTTCCGAAGCCTCCAAAGCCTTCATCAAGGGAGTCCAGTTGTTGGCTTCCACGGCATTGACCATCTCGCCAGCCACTTCCTTATTGGGTATGTAACACTCGCTCTTGTGCCAATCGTAACTTAGGTAACCAAGGTGGATAAGCACCGTGAGCACTTCGTCCTTACTCCTGACAATTGACATATCGTTTTGGAATTTGGTCGGGTTGACCTTGCAACGCTCTCCTGCAAGCATCCTAATCACATCGTCCTTTAGGCCTTCATAGTTCATCTGGATATAATGAGTCACGGTATCGTATGCTCCAGTAGTAGCCCAGAAACTGCGGCAGCGACGGCTCCTGATGGCCTGCATCACCGAATTGGGGTTGAAAATGGATTGCTCGTCACCAATCTGATAGCCATCGTACCATTTCTCCAACTCGTCGAAGTCCATCTGATGCTTTTCGGCAAGCGCCTTAACCTCGTCTTTCGTAAAACCAAAATAAGGTGCCATATCGACAGGTTCCACCATCGAATACTCGATGAAATTATTCATGGCCGATTCAGTCTTGTATTTCTTCACGGGCAGGATGCCTGTCATATAAACTCCGGCAAACACCTTGCCTCCTTCTTGGCTCTTGAACATACGCCGCAGCCAACCAACGTAACGGTCCATTGCTGAAGTACCGGGTGCAAACTCTCGACAAATGGCATCCCACTCATCAATAATGAAGATGAACTCCTGCCTTTTGGTTTCGTTTACCCGAATGAGATAGTCCATCAACCTATCGCCTGCTTCAATGGGAACATCAGGATAGACCTTGCCGACATCAGCCAACAACGCGGCATCCATTTTGTCAACTACATTGTCGTCGTTCCTGTCGGCAACGAAACTCGTCAGGTCAAGGAAGATGACGGGGTACTTGTTCAAATGCTTCTCAAAAGAAGGGTCGTTGGCTATTTCAAGGTCAGCAAACAAATGGCGCGAGTCGCACGAATGGTCGTAATAGGCATTGAGCATCTTGGCCGCCACCGACTTTCCGAAGCGGCGGCTGCGCGACACGCAACTGAAACTACGCTCGGTGAAAAGCGTACTGTTGACAATGGCTATCAAGCCCGATTTGTCGACATATTCGCTGTTCCTCACCCGTTGAAATCCGATATTACCGACATTGATATAAGTTCCCATGACTTCTTGATTTTGCCGCAAAGGTAGCAATAAAACAGGAAACGCCAACGGGATAATGGAAAAAGTTGTTACCTTTGCGCCCTGAAAAGAGAACCCGTAGTTTAATGGATAGAATAAAGGATTCCGGTTCCTTCGATCAGGGTTCGATTCCCTGCGGGTTCACCACACAAAAAATCATGCGGACATGAAAATCCTTATCATTGAGGACGATAGCAGTTTGAGCGAACTGATGCAAAAGGCTTTGGCGGACGACAACCACATCATCGAAACCGCCGCCAACGCCAAAACTGCCATGATGAAAGCCGAAATCTACGACTACGACTGCATCCTTTTGGACATCATGCTGCCCGACGGCAACGGGCTTGACGTGTTGCGCCAACTGAAAGCCTCGCGCAAGCAAGCTGGTGTCATCATCATTTCGGCCAAAGATTCCTTGGAAGACAAGGTGACTGGCCTCGACCTCGGAGCCGACGACTACCTTACCAAGCCCTTCCACATCGCCGAACTTTCCGCTCGCGTGAAAAGCGTTTTCAGGCGGAAACAACAGCATGGCGAGCACTTCATCGAATATGGAAACGTGAAGATCATGCCCGAAACGCGGCAAGTCCTCATCAATGGTAAGCCTCTCGAACTGCTGAAAAAGGAGTTTGACATCCTTCACTTTTTCTTGACGCGACCCGACCGCGCCGTCAGCAAAGGCACTTTGGCTGAGGCCGTTTGGGGCGACTACATTGACCAAGCCGACAACTACGATTTCATCTACGCCCAGATGAAAAACCTGCGCAAACGCTTAGCCGAAGCGCAAGCCGACATCGAAATCAAGACCGTGCATCCGTGCATGGCTACGGCTACAAATTGGAGCGGCAATGAAACTCTCGCGCCGCATCATAGTGTCTGTTTCCATTGCATTGGTAGCGCTGTTTGCGCTTTGGGCCATCGTGTTCACACGAACCACCAAACGCCAGATTTACAGCCACATCGACCTCATCCTAACCCAACAATCCGACAAAATCATCAGTCGCTTTCTGGACAACGACAGCATTCCCAACTCCCTTTCGGGCATGTCGGGAACAATGGAGTTTTTCATCGAGAAAGTGTCGCCCGAATACGCAAAAAACCACCAAACACCAACGTTCCAAACTGATGAGGAATTCATCGACGACATTCAGGAAGACGAAATCGTCAGGGAAATGACGCGAGTTTTCCAAAAGCAAGGCATCGACTATGAACTGACGTTGACCACACAAGTCTTCGCTTGGAACGACACCTTGGATTTCGCCATTTTCAGTATCCTCACCCTCGCCGTCGCGCTCCTCGTCGCCATTATTCTCATCGTCAGTTTCATCGTCATTCGCAACATGCGCACGCTCTATCGGCTCACCGACTGGCTTCGCAGCAGAAAATCCACCGAAGAAATCCCCAAGCCCGATAGCCGAATCAAAGTACAGGAATTCAAGGAGATAGAAACCGCAGTCTTGGAAGCCTCCGAAAGGTCGAAACAGGTTTTTGAGGAGCAAAAACGCTTCATCGGGAACGCCTCGCACGAAATCCAAACCCCAATCGCCATTTGCCGAAACCGCCTTGAACTATTGGTGGACGAAACCCAACTTGATGAACACCAACTCACCGAAATCGAAAAGACCTTGGACACTTTGGGCTACATTTCGAGGCTCAACAAATCCTTATTGTTCCTTTCGAAAATCGACAACCACCAATTCAAGGAAGAAGCCGAAATCGAAATCAACCAAGTTGTGAATCAAGCACTTGAAAACCTTAGTGAGATTTTCGAGAGCATGAAAGTTGGCGTTTCAGTAGCCGAAAAGCAAC
>CACXQO010000164.1 GCA_902769815.1 uncultured Bacteroidia bacterium
TCATAAAAAGGAACGAAGCCTATCAACGTCATTACAACATATCCACCCCTAATGAAAAAATCTCACAAAAAACCATTGCCAATTCATAAGAATATATACCAATTTCGACGAAATTCCCTATCTTTGCATTTTCACAAATACCACATCATAAATGAAAAAAATCATCATCATCGACGGAGGCCCGCGCGCTACTTTCAACACGGCCTCCATGCTCAAGAAATTCGCTGAAGGAGCCAGTTCCGTTAGCGACGAAATTGAGGTGAAGACCATTCGCCTCTATGCCCTCGACTACAAAGGCTGCATGTCGTGCATGGCCTGCAAAATCAAAGGCAAAGCCTCGCAAGTGTGCAAATACAAGGATGCTTTAACTCTTGTCTTGGAGGAGATTGCGCAAGCTGATGGCCTAGTTTTAGGTTCGCCCAACTATTTCGGTGAAATCACTGGCCAGATGCGGGCTTTCTTGGAGCGTTTGGCCTTCCCGTGGCTCTCCTACAACGACTACAGCATCACCGCCCCGAAGCGTATGCCCGTGGTGCTGGTGGAGACGCAAAACGGTGGCGTGGGCGGCAGCAACTGCAATGGCTATGGCACGATGGAGCCTTGCATCGCCAAAGCCCTCGGACAACCGGAAAAGCTGTTTGCCAACAACACCTACCAAGTGAAGAACTACGCCAATTTCGAGTTGGGAGGATTTTCGGAGGAAGCCAAACGCAAGTATCGCGAGGCGCACTGGGAAGAAGACCAGCAAAAGGCCTTTGATGCAGGAAAACGGATGGCGGAAACGATTATTAAGGCGTGATGAGAAAGCTGTTATTGGTTTTAGCCTTGGTCTGTTCATTTAGTCTCTTCGGCCAATCCATCGACACGCTGGCGGTGCGCTCGGCCATCGAGAGGCAGTTGGCCTCCTATCCCGAATCCACCTTGCAGGACATCTACAAGAGTTTCTACCAAGAGCATTTCGGTCCGGGCCATATCATCAGCGACACGGCCTCGGCGCGACGTTATCTGATGCGCGAACTTTCGGAAATGGGCAAAACCCAATCGCCTTATTTTGAGCCTACGGGCAGCCAAGGTGATTACATTCGCGTCTGTCTCTCCGCCATTGCCGACAGCCTGATTACCGCCGAGCAACTTTTGGATGCCTTTGTCAGAAGTGCCAATTCGAGGCAAGAACCGACCGTCAGTTGGATGGAGAAATGGGAAGCCATCGTCAGCATCATACAAGCGAATAAGATAGAATTAGAAGGCTTTGAGACCGACCTTCCTCTGTTGACCGAAGCCGCCCGAAACAGCCAAGCCGTTCACCACAGCCGCCTTTACAACGAGGCCTATCACCCGCATTACCGCATTGTTGAACGCGGTATTTTTGAGCGGGAGTTGAGGCAGGCATTGAAATAGGTTGTTTATACGTATAATTGAGTAGGAGAATTTAGACGGTATAATTATTTTTTAAAAACATCATTTTCAATAATATATCCGACAGCAAACGACAACAAACGACTGCTGTCGACAACAAACGTTTAATCACCGGGTAGGTCTTGACAAGGTTTGCATCTTTGCGACGTAAAAAGCAAAGATATTATGGCAAAACAAACTAACGACAAAGAAAACCCGAAAGAAACGATAAACTTCGGTCCTGTTTATACCCAGTTTGAGGGAAAGGCCAAAGAAGCCATGGAGCACCTCCGCAACGTCAAGACTGGAATCTGTATTCATGCCTTCAAAAGAGATGATATTGGGGATGTTGATATTGCTTGGGGACAACCTAATGACCCTAAAACGGGAAAAGGTGGATATGGCCTTTCACATATTCTTACAGATCACGGCGATGAAATCAAGGATTTTAATTTTGACCCGATAGACTTCATTCTTCTGATTCTTAACTTTGGTAAATTGAATAGTCAGGGGAAGAAAAACCGAATCTATCTCGAAGGTAAAGATTATAGGCTGATTGTTACCACAGAATGGTATGGGGTGAAACAGCAACTTCTGCTCACCGCCTTTGACCTTCGTCCCATTTCGAGGAAGAACCCACAGCGAGCCAAAGAAATGAGAAAAGCCTCTAAAAGATAGAGGCTTTAGACTTCGTTATCTCCGCAAGGATACTCGTAGGATCGATTTTACAGCCAACCCTGTTTATTGGCCAACGACAATGCAAAATTACAACTTTTTCACGAACCCGCAAGAAGGATGGAGAAAATTCTGTTTTCCGCTAAAGATAACTTGTTCCGTTTTGGAACTTATTGATAATAATCGAGGGCAGAAATAACAATTATTTCAAGGGATTTCCCTATCTTTGCCATCGTTATACATTGTACAATCCTTAAACATTATTTCCTTATGAAACAACCCATTAAAGTAACCGAAGCCATCTTCCCAATGCCCGTTTTGCTCGTGGCCACTTACAACGAAGACGGCACCATTGACGTAATGAACGCCGCTTGGGGCACTATGCTCGACCGCGAGCGTGTTGCCCTCAACCTGACCGAGACCCACAAGACCGTGGAAAACATCAAGCAACGCAAGGGCTTTGTGGTCCATATCGCCGATGCCGCCCATGTGGTGGAGGCCGACTATTTCGGCGTCGTTTCGGGCAAGACCGAGAAGGACAAGTTCGCCAAGAGCGGTCTCACCGCGACCAAATCCGCATTAGTGGATGCACCCATCATCAACGAACTGCCTATCGCTATGGAATGTGAGTTCATTGAATACCAAAGCGACGACACAGGCCTTGGCGTCATCGGCAAGGTGCTGCAAACCTCCGTCGAGGCCGACAAGATGAAGGACGGCAAGGTTGATATCGAAGCCCTGCAAGCCATCACTTTCGACCCATACACCCATGGCTATTATCAAGTCTCGAAGCGCGTTGGCGAGGCCTTCAAGGACGGCTTGAAACTGAAGTGATCTACAGTCGATAACCAGACCAAATGACACCATGCGAAAAAGCCTAATTCTTTTAGCCTTTATGATTCTTCCAGTATTGCCAACGCCTCGCCGAAATCGAAGTGGAGCCTGAATTTTTGGAAGAATACATGGCTTTCGCCAAGGAAGTCGGAGAGACCTCTGTGAAAGTTGAACCCGGCGTGCTGACTCTCTTCTCGATGCAAACTAAGGAAGACCCTTGCAAAATCTACATCTTGGAAATCTATGCGGACCAAGAGGCCTACCAAAGCCACATCCAGACCGCGCATTTCAAGAAATACAAGGAAGGCACGGCCAAGATGGTGAAATCGTTGAAACTGATTGATGTCAACCCGCTGGCGGGGATGATACGTTGACTGATTTGAAAAAATCCCTGAAATCATTGAACTATGGTTTTCAGGGATTTTTTTCGGCGTAGTGGAAAAAAACAATTATCTTTGCAGACGCATTTGTTGGGAAAATGACCGAGACGAACCGCATAGAATTCAAGCGCGAACTGACCCGCGAACTCGACATTGAGCGGGAGGTTGTGGCGTTCCTCAATTATCACGAGGGCGGTATGCTTTATATTGGCATTGATGACAGCGGGAAACCTATTGGAGTACAAGACATTGATGGCGATATGCTGAAGATTAAAGACCGCATACGCAACGGAATTTCCCCTTCGCCGATGGGCTTGTTTGATGTTATGGTGGAACGCATAGACGATGTTCCCGTGATTAAAATTTTCGTTGCAAGCGGAAGCGAAAAGCCTTACTACAAAACCAAATTCGGATTGTCGGAACGAGGTTGTTTCATTCGAGTCGGCACGGCTGCGGAGCCAATGACACCGAAGCAAATAGAAGACTTGTATTCCAAGAGAGTCCGTTTGTCGCTGAAAAACATCCCATCGCCTCACAAAGAATTGACATTCCGGCAATTGCACATCTATTATGACAGTCAACATCTGACTTTAAATGAAAGTTTTGCCCAAAACCTTGACTTGTTGACGGCGAATGGAGGCTACAACTATGTCGCCTATTTGTTGGCTGATACCAACAGTATGTCCATCAAATTGGCCAAATATGCGGACACGGACCGAGACGAATTGATTGAAAACCACGAATATGGCTATTGCTCGTTATTGAAAGCGACGGATCAAGTCCTTAATCGGTTGCAAGTCGAGAACACGGTCAAGAGCAGCATTGGCTATCCCTATCGGACGGACACTCCACTTTGGAACGAGCGTGCTGTGCGCGAATTGGTCATCAATGCCATCGTACACAACGATTATTTCAATGAGGTCTCGCCCAAGTTTGAACTTTTTTCTGACCGTTTGGAAATCACTTCGGCAGGCTCTTTGCCCAATGGGATGAGCAAAACCGATTTCTTTAACGGCGTGAGCAATCCTCGCAACAAAGAACTGATGCGGGTCTTTCGGGATGTGGATTTGGTGGAATCGTTGGGTACGGGTTTGCAACGTGTGCTCAAGGTTTACAATGAAGAGAATTTTGTGTTTATGGACAATTTTATGCGGGTGGTAATCCCGTATGCTTGGCTGCCTTCAAACTCAGAGGATGGCGATGTAATTGTCCTAGAAAACAGTGAGGAGAATTTGATACAATTAACTGAAAGACAATTACTTATAATAAAAGAAATTGAAAATGTAGCAGCAAATGTCGCAGTAAATGTCGCAGTAAATGTCGCAGTAAATACCAAATATCTATCTGAACGTTTGGGAGTGAACAGAAAAACCATCCAACGGGAATTGGCAGGATTGGTGGAGAAAAACCTTATCAAATGGGTTGGATCCGATAAGACTGGCCATTGGGAACTAATTGAAAAAGAACGAAATACAAAAACAATAAACAAATAAACAAAATGAAGAAATTAGCAACAACCCTTTTGTGCGCCCTGGCTTTTGCCGCCTGCACAAACAACCAACCTGAAGACAACAAAAACAATCAAACTAATACGAATATGGAAAACACAGCAAAAGTCTATCTGACGCGCAACATCAGCCCCGAGGCTTTGGTAAACATCTACAAGGCTTTGGGCGTGGAAGCCAAAGGCCGCGTGGCCGTGAAAATCTCGACCGGCGAGGGCAGCAACCCCAACTACCTGAAGCCGCTTACGGCAATGGCCCCGGCGACGAGAAGGACGAGCGCAACAATTCGGCAGTCCACTGGGAAGTCATCCGCAGGCACGGCTTTACCGACTACTTCCCTGTGGACATTATGGATGAGTACGACGAAATCCGCATCCCCGTGAAGGACCAGAGGCACATCAAGTATGACATCGTGGGCGGCCATATCGCCAACTACGACTTTATGATTGCCCTCAACCACTTCAAGGGTCACCCGATGGGCGGCTACGGCGGCGCGCTGAAGAACCTCAGCATCGGTTGCGCCAGCAGCAACGGTAAAGCCTACATCCACTCCTCGGGAAAGATGGAGAAACTCGATATGGCCAAACTTTGGACACCCGAATACATCGGCGACCAGGACGGCTTCCTTGAGAGTATGGCAGCGGCAGCCCAAGCCGTGACGAACTATTTCCAAAAAAGGCAGGGCATCATCTACATCAATGTGATGAACAATATGAGCATCGACTGCGACTGCGTCGATCATCCCGCCCCCGTGAAACTTGAAGACTACGGCATCCTCGCCAGCACCGACCCCGTCGCCCTCGACCAAGCCTGCGTGGACATCATCAACAACCAAGAGGTGACCGCCACCAACGACCCCACCGACCTGCTCAGCCGCATCGACAAACAACACGGCACCCACACCATCGAACACGCCGAAGCCATCGGATTAGGAACAAGGAAATACACTATTGTCTGCATTGACAAATAGGCCATTTTCGCAAAGATGGCTGATTAAACCACCGAAATACGCTTAATGGCTGTTTTGGTGGTTTTTTGTTGGTGTAGTTGGAAAAATGCTTACCTTTGCGGATTGAGAGGCAACATCTTCTTTTATATTATGCAACACACACATCATACCATAATCAATGGTGACTGCCGAAAAATGGATGAGTTACCTGACAAAAGCATCCATCTGATTGTCACTTCACCTCTTGATTGACAACAGAAAAAGCAAAATTATATGAATCAAAATAGTGAACAAATTAGGCCCGACCTTAGTCTTGATATAGCACAAGACCAAGTATTAACCCCAAAGCAACAGCAGGAGGCTATGATTCGTTTTTTGGGAGAAGAGCATTGCAAGGTACAGGATGTTTTGGGACATCGTGTTTTTATTTACTCAACTGCGCGAAAGAAGTATATTCTACTACATCGTGCTGTTTCCTATTTAGGCAATCCACACCCCACTTTCAAAAAAAGAGTACAATTGCCACATTGGTATAAAGAATTTTGTGAGGACATAAAGAAGAAAAACTTACTTTACGATGTGCGATTTATCGGAGTGTATCACTACAAAGGTGTGGTTGTTTTTGTAGATTTCCTTAAAGACACTTACCTCAAAAAGATTGTCCATAACTCTTCGGCTCACATATACATCAACGACCTATTCCAAGCCCTAACCAATGGCTTTTTTCATAAGGAAGATATGTTTGGAAATCATATCTACGCCATTCGGGGAAATAAGTTCGCAAGTTACCTTAGTGGCAAAGAAACTGGCCAAAGCATATTGTTTTCTTTGTTCGAGCAGTTCAACAACAGATTTACGTTTGGGCAATGGCTTAAAGTGCTGCCAACCATTAAAGAAATGCAGAATGCACAGTGGCCAGAGTGGAGACAAACAGAATGGCCGGGCTGGTATCTCGAATACAAGTTCAACAAGTTCACCATCGACAATAAGACTGCCCCTCTCATTATCTATACAGGCCAATCCAACAAGGCGAAGAATGAAGGAGTTTTTGATTTCGATGTGTGGTTCAAGCATCACCAGTTCTATGGCGACTTGAAGGCAAGCGACATCACTTCTAAGGAAGCCCCTGGCAACGACCAAACTGCATTTATCGAGTGCATCAATATGTTTGGTAAATTCTGGTACATCATCTATGAACACGAAACCACCAAAGATAGTGAAGAGAACGACTACAAGAACGTCCGAGCCTACAACCAGTACATGAATAAAGATGAATTGTCCTACGCTGGCAGACTGAAAACAAGCGTAAAGTTTATGAAGATGACTATCCTTGAACTTAACCGCATCAACTATCGAGAGGCTTTATCTGAGTTCAACCAAGGCCACCAGCCCGATGGTTCAAAGCGCAACCCCAAATTTATGATTAAGAAAAAAGACATCGACCGCTTCGTTGTCTTCCGTTATAACTATCAACATTAAAATGAAAAAATTCAGATTTATTGACCTCTTCTGTGGCATTGGGGGGTTTCATCAGGCTATGTCGCAACTCGGCGGTCAGTGCGTATATGCTTGCGATATTGACGAGGATTGTCGTAAGACATACGAAGCCAACTATGGCATCCGTCCAGACCGCGACATTACAAAAGTCGATGTCGCTAGAATTCCAGAATACGACGTGTTGTGTGCTGGTTTCCCTTGTCAGGCGTTCTCGAAGGCTGGCAAACGGTTGGGCTTCCAAGACGAAACGAAAGGCACTTTGTTTTTCGACATAGAACGCATTATGCAGCAGACGCGCCCCAAGTACGCATTGCTTGAAAACGTCCGAAACCTCGCCTCTCACGACGAGGGAAACACGTGGCGTGTCATTCACCAGCACCTTGTGGCCATCGGATACAACGTCTTGTGCGACCCTGTCATCTTCAGTCCCCACTATCTTGGCATTCCACAACACCGTGAACGGGTTTATATCATGTGCATTCGAAAGGATATTGGTGAACTACCCGAATTTGTCTTTGACACGGAGAAATTACCCAAATGCAAGATTGACGATATTCTACAAGACGACAACGAGATTGCAGACATTGAGCGTTACCGTCTGAATGACGAAAAGATTTCGTTGATAGATTTGTGGAATGAGTTCGTGCGCAATATCAAGGGCAATAAACTTCCAGGCTTTCCAGTATGGACGGAATACCTCAAACCGCTCGACCCAACTGAGGATATGTCCGATTACCCAAAATGGAAGGTCAACTTCATCTTGAAGAACAACCAACTCTATCTGACAAACAAGGATTTCCTTGATGATTGGTTGCCTCGAGCAAGAAAGCATCCGCTTTTTTTTGGGGCAAAAGCAAAATTGGAATGGCAAGCGGGGCAGTACAAGAACCCTAGCCTTTGGGACAACATTCTCCAGTTTCGACCGTCGGGAATCCGTGTGAAGCCTGGTACGTATTTCCCTGCATTGGTGGCCATCACACAGACGAGCATCGTTGGTAGTCGCAAGCGTTTCCTCACGTTGAGAGAGTGCGCACGATTGCAGAGTTTCCCCGATACGTTCCAACCTGATGTGATAGAGGCGCAAGCTTACAAACAGTTTGGCAACTCAGTAAATGTCGAGACGGTGAAAATATTTGCTAAGTACATGTTCGGGGACAAGAACATATTGAAGAAATACTCTGTACAAAGCAGCATCATCCCCGTCAACTTTTTGGAGATTGTTAAAGAATTCCCCGAAGAAATTATCGAGAACAAGGATGTTGTCAACGCCAACGACCTAGACCCGAAGAAAAACCTTCTTGTCTCGCTGGTGAAAAACGACACGATAAAGATGCTGCTCGATGGTTCGATAAATATTTATTACACCGGAAAGAAATTCCCTTCAACTGTGGCACTCAACCACCTCTACTATTTCATGCCATATCGAAAGGGCAAAGGCATTAGAGATCTCTATTACATCAAGGTTGCCCGTATAGGCTCGAAGCACGAGGTGCATCCTGAATCCGACCCCAACGACCTACGGCTAGTGTTCGAAATTGAGTTTGTAAATCAACTTTTTTCCGACTACAAGCCAATACGTTTGGCTATATGGGAGACTTTTACGGACACGACATTAGAAAAGATTTTGCAAATCTCTTAACAATCAATATATTATGATAAAAATTGACGACTTTATTCGACAAAAACTGATACAGAATCCAGAAATTATACCATATTTAGGCAACAAACTGTACATCAAACTTGCCGAAAACATCCAACCAGCAGTTGCAGATATTACAGAGCAAGGTTGCATCGATTATATTTACAATCTCACCATAAATCGCACTTACGACGGCTATTTGCGAGAGAAATCTGTCATCAACGACGGCCTCGCAAAACTATTTCCCGAGCTTACATTCGAAGAAACAGACCCTGAATTGGACCACGCTGGAGACATTGACTATATTGCCAAAGTTGGCGACAAAGCCATTGGAATCCAAATAAAACCTATTACTGCCAAAGCCAATTTCGGTTCGTATTCACTGACAGAGCGAATGAAAGCAAGTTTTTCTGATTTTACAGAGAAATTTGGCGGTAAAGTCTTTGTGGTTTTCAGTTTGGACAAAGAAATCGCCAACAAGGAAGTGGTTGACGAAATCAAGAAAGAGGTGGAAAGACTGACGAAGTAGAATTCTCCTTTCAAAATTCACAAAGCCAAACCAAATCCTTGAACTCCATAAGCCACGTGTTTAAAGGATTTTCCTATTTTTGCAGCCGAAACACAAAACATCAAAACCATGAAGAAAATAGCAGCAACTATCTTGTGTGGACTGGCCCTTGCCGCCTGCACTAACAACCAACAAACTGAAAACGTTCAAAGCAACACGAACCCTGATAACCAACAGAAACAACAAAAAGTCGAAGAGGTTTCGGGGCGTGTGAACTTCGGCGCACAGCACGCCTTGGTGACCACGCCGCAACCTTGCGTGATGATTGCCACATGGGACAAGAACCACACGCCCGACGTGATGATGGCGGCATGGGCTGGTCAACTCGACTACAACCAAATCGTCATCAGCCTTTCGGAACACAAAACGACCGACAACCTGCGTGAAACGGGCGCCTTCACCGTGAGTTTCGCCGACGAGCGCACAGTGGCCGAGTCGGACTATTTCGGCACGGTGAGCGGACATGATGTCGCGAACAAGGTAGCCAAAGTAGGCTTCACCGTAACCCCCAGCCCCAATGTGGACGCGCCCATCGTCAACGAATACCCGCTGACATTGGAATGTCGCGTGGTGAGTTTCGAGAATGGCATGTTGATTGGCGAAGTGGTCAACCAAAGTGCAGACGAGAGCATCCTCACCGACGGCAAGATTGACTTGGCCAAACTGAAGCCCATCGTCTTCGATGCCTCGGGCGTGAGTTACCGCGCCATCGGCGAAGAAGTCGGCAAGGCTTGGGGCGACGGAAAGAAATTCATTGAAGAATAAAACAGATATTCACTATGGAAAACCAAAAGATTATCATCACAATCAACCGCGAGTGCGGCAGCGGAGGTGGCGAGATTGCCCGTCTGCTGGGAGAGAAATTGGGGCTAAAGGTTTACGGTCGCGCCATATTGCAAAGCGTTGCCGATCATTTTAAAATGACCCTTGAAAACATGGACCGTGTTAAGGCGCAAAAAACCAGTTGGTGGAG
>CACXQO010000165.1 GCA_902769815.1 uncultured Bacteroidia bacterium
TCAGCGGGCTATGATGACAGGGAATGAAAGTGCCGCCCTGATACAATGGGCGTGTGAGAAACTCCAAGAGGACATGAAGCGTGTGCAAGATTCTTTGGGATTCTATGTGAGGGACTTTGTTTTCTATCTTGAACACCCTGAATTTGCGCCTTTGCCTGAAATCAAAGTTGAGGTAAAGACACCCAAGCCCAAAATGAAAGGGAATGTTGTAAGGTTTGACTTTTCAAAGCCCAAAAACATGACAATTGACCGATTTCCAAAAGTAGTAAATGGCGGCAAGGTTGTAGGTTGTGAAAAATCAGCCTACAACCTTCGCTTGTTTGAGAAAAGTTTTGTACTTTTGCGACATGAAAGCCCAAAAACCATGAAAATCAACGTAAACGGAAACGAGGTAGAGGCATACGCCCTCATTATGAAGAAAGAGAACGCGCTGGAAATTCTCCGTGGAACCAAAACCATCGAAATCAGGTCAGCGAACACGAAGTATGAGAAGATGTTCACCGACCAACAGCAGCTTGCCAAGAACCGCGAGGCGGCAAAGGAGGGGAGGGACAATTGGCAGGTGCCAATCCGCAATGACATCGGTTTCGTCCACTTCTATAACTACGCCAACACATGGGCATTGGACTGTGAGATTGACGAGATAGGGACGGCATCTCTGACCAAAGAGGACATTGAGTTTCTCAATCAAGAGTTCGGCTTTCATGACTTTGACGACCAATGGCAAGAGTTTGAAGGCAAGCCAGAGGAAGAGATTTCGTTCTTTTTCTACCTCCACATCGCCGCAATCGTTGGCCATCGCGGGCTTGAATGAATGAAAGGAGCAAGACCATGAGCAAGGAACCATTAAGCAAAGAGTTCAAGGCAAGGTTGGCAACCATCATCAAATTGAACTACTTGACCGAGACAGACCGCAAGACAATTGAGACCTATTTCAAGGTTTATTTCGATGGCTACAAGCCACCGCAATGGCACTTGTTGGAAGCGGACGAAATGGAGGCTTTGGAGCAATACCGCCAGAGCCGGACTACCAAATAGAACCAAAAACCAAAATTTTTTACTAACCAACAAAACCAAAACATTATGGAAGGAGCCTATGCAAGAAAGGTAGAGAACGGCAGAACCACCGCTTACTACCGTAACAGGGCAGACTATGTGCAAGGTCGCGAAACGGCAAGCCGCTCACGCGCCCGTCAACGCCAAAGAATCAACCGCAGCGTCCGTGGCAGGGTAGCCTAACACATGGAGAGAGCGATAGAGGTCATTGACGGCATCGCTCGGAGGACGGACATGGCCTTACTGTTCCACTCGGCATCGGGAAAGGACAGCATCGCCATGCTCGACCTCATTGCGCCCCGCTTCCATCGTGTGGTGTGCGTCTATATGTACATCACCAAGGGGCTGGAGCATATCAACCGCTACATCAACTGGGCGCAATCGAGGTACGTCAACGCCACCTTCGTACAAGTGCCTCACTACGCCGTTTCCTCCTACATCAAATACGGCTTCATGGGCTGCAAGCAGAACCCCAAGCAGAGGATTGTCACCCTTGCGGAGATAACGGACTTGGCGAGGCAGCAGACGGGCATCGAATGGGCTTTTTTCGGCTTCAAGCAGACCGACAGCCTCAACCGCCGCGTCATGCTGCGCACTTATGACATGGAGGCCGTTTGCGAGAAGACAAAGAAATGCTATCCGCTTTCGACCTACAAGAACTCCGATGTGCTGGATTACATCGAGCGCAAAGGCCTCATCAAGCCGGAACGATACGGAGCGCACCAGTCGGCAGGCACTGCGGTAAACGACATCGGCTATTTGCTGTGGCTCCGCGACAACTTTCCCAACGACCTCAAGAAGGTTTTCAAGACCTACCCATTGACAGAGAGAATACTATTCGAGCATGACTACAAGACTGAAACAGAGCGAGACGCGCAACATCAAGAGGAGTGAAATCAACCTCAACCCCGTCAATCCCAAGCGGCACACTGAAGATGCCGTGAAGTTGCAGAAGAAGAACCTCCAAAAGGTGGGTTTTCTCGGCGGCATTGTATGGAACGAGCGCACGGGAAACCTCATCGATGGACACCGCCGTGTGAAGGCAATGGATTTGTACTACAAGTACGATGGCACACCTGAAACCGATTACACATTGAAGGTCGAAGCGGTCAACCTCGACGAGAAACAGGAGAAGGAACAACTCACCTACATGGCCGAGGGCAACACCAAGGCCGACATTGACCTGATAGCCCGCTATGCACCAGACATCGACCTTTCGGACGTGGGGTTGGGTGCTGACGACCTCGCGGCAATCGGTTCACTCGTTGGAACGGCTGACCTCGACATTCCCGACATCGGCACGGAACTATTCGGACAGGACGGCAGCGGTGACGAAGGTGAAGAACCCAAGGCAACCGAAACGCCAAATACCCAAGAACAGAAAATTCAGCACGTCAAGGACATGAAGCGGCAGACCGAGGAGAAGGCCGAACAACAGGCAATGGACGAGGCAGCATATTGCACCCTCTCATTCTCCAATTATGACAACTACCTTGCTTTCGTCGAACTCGTTGGTGCAATGGAGGGCGATAGGTTCATCAAGGGTGAACGTGTGCTTGAGATGATAGAATGAAATTCAACAAATTGAACACTTACACGCGCATGAAGAGACCAACGATAAAGAGTTTCCGAGAGGTGCTGCACAAGACAGGCGGCAACATCACAAAGGCTGCGGCTGCTTTCGGTGTCAACCGTGGCACACTCTACAATTGGATGAAGGAGAACGAGGCATTTATGCAAGCACTCAAAGATGAGCGTGGCGCGTTGGTGGACGATTGCCTTGTATCGGCAAGGATTTTGGCCCTTGGCATCCCTGAAAGAGACGACAAAGGCAACTTCACTGGCTGGCTTGAGCGTCCCGATGGAAACATGCTCCGCTACCTGCTTTCAACACTCGGCAAGGAAGAAGGCTTTATTGAGAGCATGGACATCACCACAAATGGAAAAGAAATCACGCTTCCCCGACTGTCCGAAACTGACATCGAGGAGTTGAAAAAGATAAACGGCATTGGCAACCAAGAGTGAAATATTGGCGCATCGTCAACTTCTGTCGGGGTCGTTTATGCAATTCGTGACGAAGATGTTCCAGTTCACGCAAGGGACACCGTACATCGTGGGCGAGCATCACCGGCTCATTGCCTCCGCACTTGATGAAGTTGTCAAGGGACGATGCACGAAGCTCATCATCAATTTGGCTCCGAGGTACGGCAAAACCTGCCTCGTTTCACAGATGTTTCCTGCCTACGGCTTTGCCCTCAATCCGCAATGCAAATTCATCCACCTTTCGTATTCGGGCGGCTTGGTGACGGACAACTCCGTTGCCGTGAAGGACATAATGAACAGCGAATACTATCGCCTGCTCTTTGACGCGAGGATAAGGCGAGGCAGCGACCAAAAGGCCAAGTGGGAAACGGAACAGGGAGGTGGTCTGTACGCCACAACGACCCTTGGACAGATAACGGGCTTCGGTGCTGGCGCAACGGACAAGGAGGATGACACCGTATTGGATAAGTTCGCTGCCGATGGTGGTGGGCTTTTCAGCGGTGCTGTGTTGATAGACGACCCAATCAAGCCAGAGGACGCTCTTTCCGATATAGTCCGTGAGCGGGTGAACCGCCGTTTTGAAACCACGATAAGAAACCGTGTGAACAGTTGCCGCACTCCGATTATAGTCATCATGCAGCGGCTTCATGCCCATGACCTATGTGGCTACCTTCAGGAGATTGAGCCTGACGAGTGGAAAGTTGTGTCAATTCCTTGCCTCACCATCGACGAGCAAGGCAATGAACACGCCTTGTGGGAACACAAGCACACCGTGGAGGAGTTGCACAAGATTGAACTGGCTAACTCGTTTGTGTTTGAAACCCAGTACCAGCAGAATCCCACTCCTTTGGAAGGTTTGATGTATCGCGAGTTCGACACCTACACAGAACTGCCTAACGGAGGAGTGGACAAGTGCTGCTGTGACCCTGCCGACACGGGCAAGGACTTCCTTTGTTCGGTTTTCTATCGAGAACACAAGGGCTATTGCTATGTGACCGATGTGATGTACACGCAAGACGATATGGACGAAACCGAGCCTGAAATGGCGAGGAAGCTCTACGCCAACCACACAACGGAGTGTGCTATCGAAGCCAACGGAGCGGGTCGTCTCTATGCAAAGAACATCGAGAGGCGGTGCCGCGAGCAGGGCAACACCTTCACGCGGATTGTCACCTTCACACAGACGCAGAACAAGCAGGTGAGAATCTACAGCAACGCCAACGCCGTGAATAATGTGGTGCTGATGCCTGTTGGATGGGAAAGGAAGTGGCCAGCATACAGCCATGCCATGACATCATTTCTGAAAGAGGGACGCAATGCTCACGACGATGCTCCAGATTGCACTACATCAGTCGCGGAGCGAATGGGTAAAACCAATACCAAAGATTTGACGGGCTTTTTCTTTTGAGGCAGGTTATAGGGTGTTTTTTCGGAAACGCTTGTGTTTATTGGTGTTTTCGAGGGTATAACCTTATAACCCTATAACCAAGGAAAACCAAAATACAACGGCAATACTCGGTTTTCATGTTCGGTTGAAATTTGCGCCCTATTTGCGCCCCGACAAATAGAAAACCCCTCAAAATCAATCGATTAAGAGGGGTTTGTTGTACCGAAGGCCGGGATCGAACCGGCACGAGTGTTACCTCATCGGTTTTTGAGACCGACGCGTCTACCGATTCCGCCACTTCGGCTTGGGGCTATCGCGTTAAACGCGGCTGCAAAAATACGGATTTTTTCTTTTCTGTCAACAGGTTTTGAAAAAAATCTTCTTTTTTGTTTTTCTTACCCCGAAAATGCCTACTTTTGCAGCTTCAAAATCATATCGCAAATGTCAGGCAGATACGTTTCCATTTTCGCAGGAAAAGCCACCCAAGACTTGGGTGCAAAAATTGCGGAAGCCTATGGTCGCCAAGAGCAGAATCCAGACTTCAAATTGGGCAAATCCTCAGTGGTTGTTTTTTCCGATGGCGAATTCCAACCCTCATACGACGAGAGCATCCGTGGTCATCACGTTTACATCGTTCAGTCAACCATGTCGCCTACCCATAACTTGATGGAATTGCTACTTATGATTGACGCGGCCAAACGTGCTTCGGCGCACAAAATCATCGCTGTGATTCCTTATTTCGGATGGGCGCGCCAAGACCGTAAGGACCAGCCCCGCGTGAGTATTGGCTCAAAGTTGGTGGCCAACCTTTTGACGGCTGCTGGAGTTAACCGCATCATCACCCTCGACCTTCATGCCGACCAGATTCAAGGCTTTTTCGACATCCCCGTCGATGCCCTTTATGCTTCGAGCCTCTTTATCGACTATATCCAGAAGTTGCAAATCGAGGACTTGCAGATTGCCTCGCCTGACGTGGGTGGCTCGAAACGCGCTTCGGCCTACGCCAAGCGTTTGGGTTGCGATTTGGCCATC
>CACXQO010000166.1 GCA_902769815.1 uncultured Bacteroidia bacterium
AATCAAGCGCGGAATCGTCTTGTCAAACGAGAGAGAAATCCGCTCAAAAGGCATAATCACCTATTTGCCAATTTATTATGTGATGTTTTTGGAGCATCGAGTGCCGGAGCAACTCATTCTGTAATATGAAATAAATGAGCAAAAAAAACGGGAAAAGGCGGCCATTTCCCTCATGGCCGCCTCGCAATTATTTCTCCGATTAAAGGAGAAACGATTATTCCGCGTCGCAAACGAGACGGACGGAAAAACCCCAATACCTACCCGCGTATGCATACTCTTGCTCTATGTGAGAGACGAGAGTGCTATTGAAAACAACACGACACGCATTATTATTGTCGTATTTCGAACTCGTCCAATACTGTCCAGCTAATTGACCAGTATAATCATTATGTGCAGTTGCTCCTTCGCGCCAACCTGCAGCCGGCAAAAAGACAGCCCCGTTAACCTCGAATGTACTTGTCCATACTTCGGCAGAAATAATATTGCCATCATAACCACAAGTGACATTATTGGTATTGTCTAATGAGTAGATAGAGGCGGTCCAAGCATCGGGCAGAAGAATAAGTCCATTTACACCATTCACCTTGCCTTTTGCCCAACGAATTCCAGAAGTGGTACTACGTTCATAGAGAAGATAATAAAATTCAGGTTTGGTTAAAGTGCGCCAATTTACTATATTACTGCCATTGGTGATGGTGTTGCATCCCCAATCAGCTTGACCTGTCTGGTCGTAAAGATTGTATTGCGAATCACCGTAAGCATAGTAGTTATTATTCGAAAGACTAGTGCGCCATGGCTGGTAGCATACTGCACCATGGTTGTAGCCGCTCGTGCCCCAACCGAAGAGACTAACAATGTTTTGGTTTGCATAGTCGTTTCCAACATTCTGAAGGTCATATTCAACCATATCATATTGGTGTTCCATAAACGACCATTCAGTTGTTGTCTTGTTGTACTGCAAATTACCTATCGAGAAATACACTTGCTCGTCAGCACTAATCGAGAAAAGACCATTTATGGCACCTTCTGGGAAAATAGGCACATAAGGCGTTGTTGTCACATTTAAAGTGTCCATCGTCTTCACCATATTCAGCACCACCGCAAGTGCGGTGCTTGTCGTGGTCTTGGTGTAGATGACATCGGCACCGCTATAAACGTTCATCGTGAAGCCGTTGGCCAAGGTGCCCACGGGCAGCACGAAGTAGAATCCCTGCGCCTCATCGGTAAGGATGGTGGCGCAGTTCAACATGATGGTGTTCGTGCCGCTGTTGCCCGTTGCGGGTGTGAGCACGGGGTTGGCTGCCGTGCAGTCGGCCTCAAACAAGCCATTCAGTTTGTCGGTGGTCGTGTTCGAAACGATTTCGATGGCAGTGATGGCAAGGTTGTCACCTGTCAGCTGCAAGCCCAAGCCACCGCAAAGGCTGGTGAAGGAAAGGCTGTTGGGGTCACTGAACGTACACACCATGGGATTGGCGTCATCGGCAAAGGAACCGGGAGCCGCGAGGCTCTGCTCGGCAGGAAGGTCGAATGTCACCGTGTTGCCACTGATGGTTGCAGTGTGGGGATACACCGCCACGTTGCTCTCACCGAACTCGTATTCACCGTTATAGGAAAAGGTGCCCGTAGTCGAGCCACCATTGCCCACAAGAGCGAAGATGCCGTTGGTCGTGCCGTTGTTGACGAGAATCTTGTCGCCCGCTGTCCACTTGATGGCGCCATTGCTGGGGTCGAGCGAGGTCTTGCTGCCGTCGCCTTGTTGCTGTTCGATGGAAGCCTTCAGTGTGGTTCCGGTCGTTTCCTTGTCTTTCTTGCAGCCTGCAAACAATACGAGGGCTGCCAATGCGATTGCTAATGTAACTTTCTTCATAATAATCCTCCTTGTTTTACCAGCCGTAGCCGTTTTGCACATTCATGTTTGTTGTCCCGCCGCCGCTTGTCGTTGTCGCGGCACCAGCCGAGGCGCACAAGATGCCTTGGCTCTCAAACTCTATGATCTCCGTTTGGGGAGCCTCATAGACCTTCATTTTCGTTGTTTTCATTTACGATGATTTGTTTTAGGTTTAATAATTTATTAGTTGTTTCACACAACGCTTCCTGACAACAAGAAGCCTACGTTGTGTGGTTTGTGCAAAAGTATGGCGAACCCTTGATTTACGAGGTGACAATTCCCGCAAATCGAGGTGACAATTCCCATGTTTTTAGGTGACAAAACCCAAAACAGGTGACAATTCATAAAAAACCACCCATTGGGGGGAAATGCGGCGTTTTTGGAGCATAAAAACACCTACCTTTGTAGCATGAAACGAGGACTATTTTCGGTTTTGCTGTTTTCGCTGTTCTTGTCGTGCCAGCAACCACTGGAGGAAGTGCAACAGGGCGACATCACATTTGTCCCGATGGCGACGAGGCGACTTCCCGACCTGAACGAAGCGCGTTCGGGTCATGCTTTGGTGTGGGCCGATGGCCATATTGTGGCCATTGGCGGTCACACCACGGGTTTCATCCCTACAGCCACAGCGGAATACTACGAGGGCGGACAATGGCACACGATACCTACCCTCTATCCGCACGACACACCCTTTGGCTTGGCACTGAAAGACGGCGGCGTTTTGGTAGGGGGCGGCTATGAAAGCAGTTTCGGGGTGGGTCAAACTTGGGGCGTTGAACGCTATCATCCTAAAACGCACACTTTTACTCCGGAGCCTATTATGGAAGAAAAAAGGGCACATGCCAGCGCTTTGGAATTGGAGAACGGCGATATCGTCATCAGCGGCAACTGGTACGCCACCGACCTCACCGAAATCTACAACAGCAGCACCTTGTGGACCGACACCGCCTCCGCCAACCGCAGCTATCCTTTTATGCTGCCTATGGGGAACGGCAATGCATGGATTATTGGAGCCTCGTGTGATAGTTACGGCGGGATTACCGGGAATATCGTTGACCAAATAAAAGGCGAGCCTTTCAGGGTGGATTTGTTGGACAAATGGCATCCGCAGTCCCCTTTGGACCGCAATGTGCAGGCCGATGCCTATCGTGTGGCGGAAAACGCTTTCCTCATCCTTGCCGTCAACGACCAAAAGCTATACGCACCCTTGTTGGTCGATAGTAGTGGCTTCTCGCTTTTGCCTATGGAACAGGCGTTGCCCAAAGAAAGTCCTTGGGGTGCCATCCGATTCATAGGCTCCATTTGGACCCGTCCTGAAACGGAAACGGCCTGGTTGATGGGCTTGGATGAGCAAAACCGTGTTTATCTGGCTGAGATTGCCTATCGACCCGCCATACAAGGTGGCCAAGCGAGGCTTTCCATGTATTACTCCCAGCCTCTGAAAGATCTTCCAGCCAATCCTTACGAGATGCTGCTTCCCGACGGAAGTTTTGTCGCAGTGGGCGGCATGATGGCCTCCAATTACGAGCCTACAAACGTCGTTTTCGCCTTTTATCCCACGGCTTCGCCACAAAAGCCATCCGCAATGCTTATCGTTTTCGTTGGCCTTGCTTTGGTGATAGGCTTGGGGATAATTCTTGTCATAAGGAAAAGAAGGCATTGCAACAATGATGCCCCCGTCACCCCAGAGGAAAACAACATCACAGTCGAAAAATCCGACCTTGCCGACAAACTCAAGGCCGTGATGGAAGAGAAACAGCTCTTCAGGAACAAGGACTTGCGAATTGCCGATGTGGCTGCTGAATTGTGTACCAACACCACCTATCTTTCTGCCTGCCTGAACGGGGAGCTAAACACTACTTTTCCGGCGTTTGTCACAAGCTATCGAATCCGTTACGCCCAAGAGCTAATGCGCAAAAACCCTACGATGCTTATGTCGCAAGTAGCTGAGGCATCGGGCTTTACTAACGAGAAGACATTTTTGCGCAGTTTCAAGGCCACTTGCGGTGTCACCCCATCAGAATGGAAGCAGGGGCAAACGCCACAAACGGCGGGTTAGGAGAGGCTTTTATCATTCATTCCACCACCAATTTTGTAGAATGAGTCAAGCCTGCTTTATCGGTAATCTGCAACAGATAAATGCCTTCGGGCAAACCGTTTAAATCGATTTCGTTAGTGTCGGAAAAGGTTCTAACCGACTGACCTTGAATGTTGTAGAGTTGTATTTCAGCGGGATCGATGCCTTCGAGGGTCGCTCTATCCTTGACGGGATTGGGGAAAACCACCATCGGCGACTTTTCCGTTTCTTGCAAAGCATTGGTTTCCGATGACACTGCAAGTGCATAAACGCTTGTACATTCAGGGTCTATTTCGATGGCTTCACCGTTTTTGAACAACACGCCATACGATGACTGTCGGCCATCAGGATGTTTGCCAAAATAAAACCCTGCTCCACCGAAATACAAGTCATTTCCGTCTTTTAAAATCGTATAAAGCTCAATAAAATTCGCATAATCATACTCATACAACACTTCATCGTTTTTCCACACAACAGCCTTTTGCTCTTGGTTTTCAACATTGATTTCGCCGCAAGCGTAAATATCTTCGCCATCAATGAAGAAATCCCTAATGCAGGCATAACTGCCATAGTTGTATAACACTTCACCGTCTTTCCATATCATCCCGTCGTAACTAAAGGGGCCGATGGTTGTCCTTAACCCTCCACAAGCATACACATGACCCTCATGGCAAATAATGGTTCGAAGTCCTGACCCTTCCCAACTTCTTCCAAGCACATAAAGTGGCTCCTCATCTTTCCAAATGGTCAGGTCACCTACACCATTGACCATTTGATTCGTACCAAGGATGTAGCGATGACCATCCATAAAATCGATGTCGTTAAAGTAAGCCAATGAAGTGCCAAAGGTATCCCATAAATCCACATCTTTCCAAATGGCGCCTTTCCGAAGATGCTCTCCTTCAAAGTGAATGTAGCCTACGGAATAAACCACATCTTCGTCTGCATTGTAGCTGATGCCTTCGACAGACGACCTGTAATCACCTTTGAAGTACATTTCTCCGTTTTTCCAAACATATCCGAAGGAGTTGCCTGCGCCTCCATAATACACATCACCATTATTGGATATGACTATGCAATTTGCCCAGCACCATCTGTTTCCCTCCTCGAAATTGGTATACAGTAATTTGTTGTTTTTGTAAACAGCCGCAAGCGTATCGCTCCTTACGCCGGCATAATAAAAGTCGTTTTGTTGAGCGCAAACTGAAGCCACCTGCATTGCAAGGATAGCCAAAATCACTAATCTTTTCATTTTCGTTAGATTTTTAAGGTTAATACTGTTTGTTGTGTTTCGTTGGGCAAAACTACAAACAGCTCCAGCCGCAGTCAAGGAAATGATGGTGCGGATAGGTGCGGATTTCGTTAAACAAATAGGAATCAGCGGGTTAAATCCGATATTGCCATTCTGCGTAAGATAGTTGAAAGCGGTTCGTCGCTACCGAAAATGCCTTTCAGTTTGCGGCTGCGTTCGCAAACGGTGTTGAAAGCGCGTTGCATCAAGGCGGCCACGTCGGCTTCCTCCACGCCCAATAGATAA
>CACXQO010000167.1 GCA_902769815.1 uncultured Bacteroidia bacterium
TCCCGACTTGGTGGATTTTGCCTACAGGCAAGGCACAAACTACAAGATGCTGAAGTATTTCAACCCGTGGCTACGCAGCACTTCACTGACTGTTTCTCCAGGCAACAGCTATGAGATCAAGATTCCGACTGGGGTTTTTGCGAAAACGCATAAGAAAATGAGGAGCGCAGAATGACGAATACATAGAAAAAATGGACATCCACGAAACATTCAACGATTTGCGCTATCACTATGAGGACGAGGCTGTAGAGTTCAAGAAGGCGGAGAACAATTTCGACTTCGACGACTTGGGAAAATACTTCTCGGCACTGAGCAACGAAGCCAATTTGAGGGACAAAGCCTTTGCGTGGATAGTGTTTGGCGTTCATGACAAGTCGCGAGAAGTGTTAGGTACTTCGTTCAAAAACAACATGAAAAGCCTACAGAAACTGAAGCAAGACTTGTCGCAACACACCACGGACAACAACACTTTTCGCGAAATCCACGAACTGAAAATTGACGGGAAACGGGTGTTGATGTTCCAGATTCCGGCTGCGCCTCGCGGCATTCCGATGGCTTGGAAAGGTCATTTCTATGGCAGAAGGGGCGAAAGCCTTGTGGCATTGGACATGAGCAAATATGAAGAGATTCGCAGGCAGGTGACGGATGTGGACTGGTCGAAGCGAATCATCGAAGGTGCTACGATTGACGACTTGGACGAGGAGGCGATTGCCGAGGCTCGCAAGGGCTTCAAGGAACACTATCCGAAACTGAAGAAAGAGGTGGATGGCTGGAGCGACGAGGTGTTTTTGAACAAAGCTAAATTGACGATTGGCGGAAAGATAACGAGGACGGCCATATTGTTGCTCGGCAAGCCTGAATCGGTGCATTACCTTGACCATATTGGCGAAATCGTGTGGCGATTGGCGGGCAAGGACAATGTGGGGCAGGTGTTTTCCATTCCTTTCCTTCTTACCACAACGGAGGTGATGCACAAGATTCGCAACTATCCTTTCAAGATTTTCCCAAACGAGAGTTTCCTGCCGGGAGAAGGCATGAAATACGACACGGAAACCATTCTTGAAGCACTTCACAATTGCATTGCCCATCAGGATTACACCCAAAATGCCCGCATCATTGTGATTGAGCGAGAGAACGAGTTGGAATTCAGCAACAGCGGAAGGTTTTTTGAGGGAACCTACGAAGACTACATCACCGGCGAGCGCATCCCGAAACATTACCGCAATCCGTTTTTGGCACAGGCCATGGCCAACATCAAAATGATTGACACCGAAGGCTTCGGCATCCATAAGATGTTCGTGTCGCAGAAAGACCGCTATCTACCCATGCCAGACTACGACAAGAGCGACAACGAGAACGTGGTGCTCACCCTTCCTGGCAATGTCATCGACGAAAACTATAGCCTTCTATTGCTGGAGCATACTGATATTGACCTCACTACGGCCGTACTGCTTGACAGGGTGCAGAAAGGGAAACCCCTAAACGGCAACGCAATTAAAATGCTGAGAAAAGAAGGGCTGATTGAGGGCCGCAAGCCGCATTTGTATGTATCAAAACGGATTGCCAAGGCGACAAACTTGGAAGTGGAATACACCTTGAAAAAAGGATTTGACGATGCCGAGTGCCAACAATGGATCATCAAGGCACTGAAAGACCATACCGAACTGAGCAGGAAACAGATTAATGAATTGCTTTGGAGCAAGTTGCCGATTGATTTTAGCGATGAACAGAAGATGAAAAGGATAGACAATATCATTCAAAAAATGAGAAAGAACAATATCATATTTTCAAATGCGGACCGACAATGGCTTTTAGTTGAAAATTAAGCGAGATTTAAGTGAGATTTAGGTGAGATTTAGGTGAGATTTAGGCGAGATTTAGGCGAGATTTAGGCGAGATTTAGGCGAAAATTTAGACGAGTTTAGATGAAGTATAATTATAAAATACTGAAATACAATAAATTAAAGTTCTAACAATTTAGGTGAGATTTAGGCGAGGTTAGGTGAGATTTAGGCGAAATTTAGGCGAAATTAAAGTGAGGTTAAGCGAGATTTAAGCGAGATTTAAGCGAGATTTAAGCGAGATTTAGGAACAAAACAGGCGAATCCATTAATACCATGAACGAATTCTCAGAAGATAAAACCCTTGAAATCCTCGGTGCGAGGGAGAACAACCTGAAAAACATCGACCTCTCGATGCCTCGGAATGCCCTCGTGGTGGTCACGGGGATCAGCGGGAGCGGCAAGTCGTCGCTGGCGTTTGACACGATCTATGCCGAGGGGCAACGCCGCTATATGGAGAGCTTCTCGGCCTACGCGCGGCAGTTCATCGGCAACATGGAACGCCCTGATGTGGATAAGATTACGGGCTTAAGCCCCGTCATCAGCATCGAGCAGAAATCGGTGAACAAGAACCCGCGCTCGACGGTGGGCACCATCACGGAAATCTATGACTTTTTGCGCCTTCTGTATGCCCGCATCGGCGAGGCGTATTCTTACAACACTGGTGAAAAGATGGTGCGCTACACCGAAGAGCAAATCACCGACTTGATCCTCAAGGAGTTCGATGGCAAGCGAATCAACATCTTAGCCCCGACCATCAGAGGCAGAAAAGGCCATTACCGCGAGTTGTTCGAGCATATCCGCCAAGCGGGATTCACCCGTGTGCGCGTGGACGGCGAGATGCGCGAAATCGAGTTCGGGATGATGGTGGACCGCTACAAGACCCACGACATCGAAATCGTCATCGACCGCATCGAGGTTCACGAAGACGGCCTCAGCCGTATCAAAAAATCAGTTCAGACAGCTTTCCGCTATGGCAAGGGATTACTCATGGTCTTAGTTAATGAGGAGGTAGGAAGTAGGAAGGAGGAGGGAGGAAGTAGGAGGTATGAAGGAGGATCTGTGAGGGAGGTGGTAAAGGGCGAGACAGCCACCTCAAACCTCATACCTCAAACCTCATACCTCAAACCTCATACCTCAAACCTTAGATATTTCAGCCGATTACTAATGTGCCCCACCACTGGCCTCTCCTACGAAGACCCCGAACCCAACACCTTCTCGTTCAACTCGCCCTACGGCGCATGTCCGAAATGCAACGGATTGGGTGAAATCGCGGTGGTCGATAAGGAAAAACTGATTCCCAATCCGAATTTGAGCCTCCGCAAAGGCGGTCTGGCCCCAGCGGGCGAATACAAGGCCGGCAGCTGGATTTTCAAGCAGTTGGAGGCCATCGGGCTGAAATACGGCTACACCTTGGACACACCACTGAAGGACTTCACCGACGAGGCCCTGGACGTGATTCTATACGGCACCAACGAAACCTTCGAGGTGAAGCGCGAGACCCTCGGCGTCACCTCGACGTTCAAAATCAACTTCGAGGGCATCATCAATTTCATCGAGGAGCAGAACAACGAGGAGGCTTCGGCGGCCATCGCGCGGTGGGCAGGCTCGTTCATGAACCATGTGACTTGCCCCGTTTGCGGCGGCACGAGGCTCAAAAAAGAGTCGCAGTGGTTCCGCATCGACGGGAAAAACATCGCCGAGGTGGCCAACATGGACACGCTCAGCCTCGGAAAGTGGATTGACGAACTGCCCGCAAAACTCACTGAAAGACAAAACGATATAGCCAAGGAAATCTTGCGCGAAATCCACAAGCGCGTGCATTTCCTCTTGGACATCGGCATCGATTACCTCAACATGAACCGTCCGGCGGCCTCGCTTTCGGGCGGCGAAGCGCAACGCATTCGCTTGGCCACACAAATCGGGTCGCAACTGACGGGCGTACTATATATTTTGGACGAGCCCAGCATCGGCCTGCACCAGCGCGACAACCAACGCCTTATCGAGTCGCTGAAGGAGCTGCGCGACATCGGCAACTCGGTCATTGTGGTGGAGCACGACAAAGACACCATGCTCAACGCGGATTACCTTGTCGATATTGGCCCGGGTGCGGGACGGCACGGCGGCGAAGTGGTCTTTGCCGGCACACCCGCCGAAATCAAGAACGGCCACTCCATCACTTGCGACTACCTCAACGGCCTGCGCCAAATCGAAGTGCCGAAAACGCGCCGCAAACCCTTGGAAGGCGACTACCTTATCATAAAAGGCGCAAAAGGCCACAACCTGAAAAGCGTGGACTTGCGGTTGCCCCTTGGCGTGATGGTTTGCGTGACGGGCGTGAGCGGCTCGGGCAAGAGCACCTTAATTAATGAGACCCTCTCCCCTATTTTAAGCCAAAAGTTCTACCGCTCCGTGAAAGAGCCGCTACCCTACGACAGCATCGAAGGCTTGGAGAAAATCGACAAGATCATCCAAATCGACCAAGCCCCGATTGGACGCACACCGCGCTCGAATCCAGCCACTTACACCAAGGTTTTCGACGACATCCGCAAACTCTACGGCGAGTTGCCCGAATCGAAAATACGCAACTACAAGGCGGGGCGTTTCTCGTTCAACGTGAAAGGCGGTCGCTGCGAGGCCTGCAAAGGCGCAGGAGTGCGCGTCATCGAGATGAACTTCCTGCCCGACGTGACGGTGCTGTGCGAGGAATGTCAAGGCAAACGCTACAACCGCGAGACCTTAGAGGTGCGCTACAAAGGCAAGTCGATCAACGACGTGCTCAACATGACCATCAACGAGGCGGTGGAGTTTTTCGAGAACATCCCCAACATCGTGCAGAAAATCAGAACGTTGAAGGATGTCGGATTGGGCTATCTCACCCTCGGCCAGGCCTCCACCACCATCAGCGGCGGCGAGGCGCAGCGCGTGAAATTGGCCACCGAACTCGCCAAACGCGACACGGGCAAGACGCTCTACGTGCTCGACGAACCCACCACAGGCCTGCATTTCGAGGACATCAAGGTCTTGATGAACGTGCTGAACAAGTTGGTCGAAAAAGGCAACACCGTCCTCATCATCGAGCACAACATGGACGTCATCAAAATGGCCGACTGGATCATCGACATGGGTCCCGAGGGCGGCGAGCGCGGCGGACGCATCGTTTGCGAAGGCACGCCGGAGGAAGTGGCGCAGTGCGCCGAAAGTTATACGGGGAAGTATTTGAAGGAAGAGTTGCTGCCTTGATTAACACGAATTGCCATTGAATCAAGCCTTGAATTGGTTCAACTGCACCTCGTTTTGGGATGCCGCTTTTTTCGTTTGGGTCGGATAGAAATCACCGTCACTTCTCGATAATCCAATCCGAAACCGTCTTGGTTTCCTGCGAGAAAGCGATACCGATTTTAACGACAGGCTTGCCTTCGGCTTGGTACGGAATCGCATAGTCCTTCGAGTTGATTTGGTCGAGGGCCTCTTGTGCCGTGCCGCGCATCTTCAGTTCCATCACATAGACCGCGTCACGCATAAACACGACCACATCCGTGCGGCCACGCGCCACCTTCACCTGCGTAAAGGTGCGGCAATTGAAGATGGAGAACACCACGTAGGTCAACACTTCGTAGTATGCCTCATATTTTGTGATGTCGTCCAATTCCTTT
>CACXQO010000168.1 GCA_902769815.1 uncultured Bacteroidia bacterium
GCCGACCTGGCGCAGCGCAAGTGCGAGAGGCGGCAGAAGGGGAAGCCCCACCGTGTGCGGTTCACCGAGGAGGTGAGGCTGCGCGTGGAGGCGATGCTCGGGGAGGACTACAGCCCCGAACAGATTGTGGGGCGATGCAAGCTGGAGGGGCTGGAATGCGTCAGCGTGGAGACCATATACCAGCATGTGTGGGGCGACAAGCGCCGTGGCGGCGACCTGCACACCCACCTGCGGCGCAAAGGCTGCAAATACCGCAAGCGGGGCGCGAAGAAGGACTCGCGGGGTGTCATCCGCGACCGCGTGAGCATCGACGAGCGGCCCAAGGTGGTGGACGACAAGTCCCGTTTCGGCGACCTCGAGATAGACCTCGTCGTGGGGGCGAACCACAGGCGGGCGCTGCTCACGGCCAACGACAGGGCGTCGGGCATCTCGTGGATAGCGCTGCTTGAGGGCAAGGACAGCAAGGCCCTCGCAGAAAAGGCCGCCGAAACGCTCATGCCCTTCAAGGGGCTGCTGCACACCATCACGTCCGACAACGGCAAGGAGTTCGCCGAACACAAGGCCATCGCCAAGAGCCTCGCCGTGGACTACTACTTCGCCCATCCCTACCACTCGTGGGAGAGGGGCGCCAACGAGAACATGAACGGGCTCATCCGACAGTACCTGCCAAAGGGAACCTCCTTCGACAGCCTCGACGACAACGAAATCAAGCGAATACGCGACAAACTCAACAACAGGCCAAGAAAAAAACTCGGCTTCCTCACTCCCATCGAATACTTTTTCGCTAACTTCGCTCCCGAATTGAACCTAAGTCTAACCCAAAAAGTTGCGTTTGTGACTTGAATTCGGCTTTACAATTACAATTGGAAAATACAATGTTATGAAAACAAAAGAAGACTTTTTGCTTGATGTCCGTGCGGCAATCAAAAGAAACCAAGTTGTGTTGATGATGTTGCACAACACAGAAACTGGTGAATTTTCAGAATACAGCAACGGCTACGGCATCGATTTTGATGAAATACTATCGGATTTCGTGGAAATGCCATTCATCGGTCATATTCCGATTTCGAAAGCATTTGAGGAATGGCGAGATTACTTTGAGAACCCTGACGAGGCCGAAATCTATGGTTTTGAGCTGGATGACGGTATAGGACAACCGCACCAAAACTGTGCTGATTTGTTTCAATAATCGGGCGTTTTGAGTCGATCTTCAGCGGGTTATGGGTGTGGGGAGAAGCATAAACGTTTGGTTTTCTTTCACGGGACGCTGAACCTACAATCTTTCGGATTTCTCCAAGAAAACGGTCGAGACGGCCAAGACAACACGGCACTACATTAGCGACGTTCGGCAAATCTGCTTACTACAACATGCCCACACGAGTCCATTAGACCATAGAGAACCTCCTCCACTGGCATCTCTATGCGACCTTCCTTGAGGACGACTTGAGGGCAAAGAAGGGCAACGCCCCGCAGAACTTCTCGCTCATCAGGAAACTAGCCTTCCGTGCCGCAAAGGCACACAACGACAAGAGAAACGTAAGGAAAAGGCTCTTCAAAGCCACACTCGACCCCGATTAACTCATCAAAGTCCTCGCAAATTATCGTATTTGATGCGGTTGCCCTGAAAAAAATCTCATTTTTTGCTTGCAAATTCAAAAATTCCGTATCTTTGCGGTGCAAAATTCACTAACCAATCAATAGGAGAGACGCTATCGAAAGATTTATACCCTTTATTAACAAGCACTTACGATGAGTGTACAAAGAAAGGGGGACCTGATGTCCAACATAGTGAAAAGCGACAAAGAATTGATTGAACGTTACCAGGACGGTGATGTTCACAGTTTTGAATTATTGATTGGTAGATACCAGAAACAAGTTTATTCTTACATACTCACGCTCGTGAAAGACAAGCAGTTGGCTGATGATGTCTTTCAAGACACCTTCGTCAAGATTATCCAGACGGTCAAGTCGAAATGCTACAAGGATGACGGCCGTTTTGTGCAGTTTGCCATGCGCATTGCCCACAATTTGGTCATCGACCACTTCCGCAAGGAGAACCGTATTCCAACGGTGGAGTCGTCGAGCGAGGACTACAACTACATCGACAATGTCCCGATTACCGACCATTCCGTCGAACAGGGCATGATTGTCGACCAGGTCCACAGCGACCTGCACCGCATGATTGCCTTCCTGCCCGATGAGCAACGCGAGGTGCTGAGGATGCGCATCTTCGACGACATGAGTTTCAAGGACATTGCCGACATCACCAACGTGAGCATCAATACCGCTTTGGGTCGTATGCGCTACGCCTTGATTAACTTGCGTAAGATGATGGTTGCCAACAATATGACGTTGACGTATTGAGTCGCATCCATTATACTACGGATTGCACGGATGAAACGGATTTGTTTTCCGTATAATCCGTGAAATCCGTAGTTGAAAAAAATATTTCTCCGTATAAAATAATTCCGTAGAAGTCGCGTTTTAAGGTAAAGTCTAACCTAAAAAACGCCTATGACAAATAGTTACACCTCTTACCCCTTATCCGTTGAAGACGCAGTGTTGGTGTCACAGATTAGAGATGTTTTCCGTCGGGAGAGCGAGCAACAGCAACCCAGCCGCAACGTGTTGCGCTATCTGTTTGGCTACGCCGCCGCATACGAATCAATGAACACAATGCTGATGGGTCAAGTTTCCTACATGAACAACTGACCGAAACGGAATGGAAGAACCTGAAAAGTCGCTGATGATTCGGCGGCTTTTTTTGTTGTTTTATCTGCTTGGGAAACAAAAGTTTTGTGTCGAGCGAATAGTTTCGTACCTTTGCAAGGTCAAAATGCAAAACTTCGTTTTATGGAAGATAATTCGCATATACCGTTGTTGCAGGCTGTTGAGGCCATCAAGACTGCTATCCTTCAAGGCCAATATGAGGCTTTGAAAGATGTCAATCGTGTGCAACTTGCTGTGTATTTTGCCATTGGAAAGTACCTTTCGAAGAATACTCGAAAGGGTGTTTGGGGAACAGGGGCTTTGAAGAAAATCAGCGAGCAGTTACGAAAAGAATTGCCTGGACTTCGTGGGTATTCTGAAACCCAATTAAGGGATATGAGACGATTCTATGAGGCTTGGATTGTTTTAGATGGCGATGCTTTTAACCGAATGGCCGAAACGATGGAAGACTTTTCGGCGGCCACAAACGCCGAATCACTATCGCCAAATTCAGCGGTTGCGACCGCTAAATTATTGCCGTCAAATTCAGCGGTTACGACCGCTGAATTACAATCGTCTAAAAATCAAATAGATATATTTCATGCAATCACCATTCCCAATATAGCAGAATTCCCGATAGAAGACTTTCTCAATGTGCCTTTTACGCATCACTCAAGACTAATAATGTTATGTAAAGACACTGAAGCCCGTTATTATTACATTCGCCGCACGGCAGAAGAGCATTTGTCGGTTGAAGCCCTCGAAAAGCTCATCAAACAAAAAGCATTCGAAAACCGAGAAACGCTTCCGAACAACTTCAAACAAACCTTACCCGATTCCGTCATCGCCCGCAAAGCCGTGATGATGTTCAAGGATTCGTACGCCTTGAATTTCGTCAATGTGGAAGAAATCGGGGAACGGGATGGACAAGATGTGGACGAAAGGGTAGTGGAGCAAAAGATTGTCCAAAATATCAAAAAATTCATCATGACTTTCGGCAATGATTTCGCTTTTGTGGGCAACCAATACCATCTTGAGGTCTACGGAGAAGAATTCTTCCCTGACTTGATATTTTTCAACCGTGAATTGAACGCTCTGGTTGTCGTGGAACTTAAAACCGGCAAGTTCAAGCCGTCGTATCTTGGCCAATTGACCACCTATTTGCAAATCTTGGACGACAAGGTCCGCAAGCCCCACGAGAATCCATCAATAGGCATTGTGCTCTGTAAATCAGCAAACAAGGAGTTTGTGGAATACGTCATCCAAAGATACGATAGCCCAATGGGCGTGGCCACCTACAAAACCTCTGCCGATATGCCCGAAAACCTTCGCAAGGCGTTGCCTGACATTGAAGACATGCGAAAACTTCTCGCTTCGGAATGATTTTTTATGCTTTGTGTAACTTTTTCATCCTTTCTCCGTATTACTATAGAATCATTTAAACAAATCAATATGAAAAAGAGTTTTTATTGTTTGGCTTTGGTGCTTGCTCTCTGCGTTTCAAGCACTTCTTGTTCACAATCCAATTCCAATCCGATGGAGAAAGCCGCTCCAAGTTTCGAGAACCTGAAAAAAGTTTCCGATTTGGATAACGGCAAATTATGGGGCAAAACACTATACGGCCCAACGATGTTTGTCGATGTTCAAACACGGAATCTCGTTGCCAATCAGCAAAACAAGGAAAACACTCTCGTGCAAAAAGGAAACCTTTATTTCGGGCAACTTCCCGAAGAAATCATTATCGCCAACACATCCATTGATTATTGCGGAGAGAACTGGACGTGCGTGATATGGGACGACAACCGGGATGGGATGACCAACACGCATCTTCTGATACATGAAAGTTGGCATCGCATCCAGGATGAAATCGGTTTGCCCGCTTGTGGGTCTTTTAACCAGCATCTTGATGAAACAGAGGGTGAACTGTTGCTGAAACTCGAACTGGGCATTTTGAAGGACTTGCTGCAAAACGATTCCAAAGGCCAGACGGAAGGTTTGCGCGATGCGATGACGGTGCGCAAATATCGTCAAACGTTGTTCCCAAACGGCAACGAAAACCAGTTTGAGTGTCACGAAGGAATGGCGGAATACACTGCCTTCAAATTGCTACCTTTGGACAATGATAATGAAGCAATTAGAAAGGGATTGGTCGCTGCTGCCATTACGAAAGGAATGGACGGTAGCGGTTTCGGCAACTCGTTCGCCTATCTCACAGGCCCCGCATACGGACTCCTGATAGATGAAATGATTCCCGATTGGAGAAACAGCATCCGTTCAGGTAAAACCATCCCCGAGGTGATTTCAACGGAGGTTGCCATTCCAGATACAATTGACAATACCGAAATAGAAAGAATATCAGCGTGTTATGGTCTGACAGAATATCTCAACAAAGAAAGAAATCGCCTTGAAGCCCGCGACAAGGAAGATGCCGAATTGAGGGCGCGTTTTTCCGAATCCAAATGGTTAGTGATTCCCAACGATAACATCAATTTCGGTTTCAATCCCTCCGAGAGGCTTGTTGCGTACGATACTATCGGCGTAATCTGTAATACGATGCAATTACGAGGCTCTTTCGGCACCCTCGAGGTAGGAAACGGCATCATGCACACCCATAATTGGTCAAGCTTTATCATCCCTTATTCCGAGGACCATTGCGATGCCAAAATCTCATTGAATCCGGGCTATGTCATTGAACCAGTGGATGAAAAGAGTTTCACGATTGTGAAAAAGTGATTATCCTTTTCGGCGGGTTCCACAACTCACTATGAAACACAATACTTGAAAAGTCGCTGCTTTGGCCAGCGGCTTTTCTTTTTGCACAAACCTCTGTAATCTTTGATGTTACACACCTCTTTATAAAATAAATATTAATTTGTTTGGAAAGTGCTGGAAATCTCAGTATATTTGCAGACTTTTAAACGAGTTACAAATTCAAAATCTAAAACATAACACATTATGAACAAGCAGATTACATTAGAGCAGGCCGTCGAAAAGGTTCATGACGGCATGACGATTATGTTCGGCGGTTTCCTCGGTGTGGGAAGTGCCACTCAAATCATTGACGCCATCGTTGCGAAAGGCGTTAAGGACCTCACCATCATTGCCAACGACACGGCCTACGACGAAGTGGCCCACGGCAAGCTGGTCAGCAACCACCAAGTGAAGAAGGCCATCGTGTCGCACACCGGCACCAACAAACAGACGGCCATCCAGAAGAACGAGGGCACCCTCAATGTGGAATATGTCCCGCAAGGCACTCTGGCAGAGCGCATCCGCGCCTACGGTGCGGGTCTCGGCGGCGTGCTGACTCCCACGGGCATGGGCACCATCATGGCCGACGGCAAGCAAGTGGTCAATGTCGATGGCAAGGACTACCTGTTGGAGAAGCCCCTGAAGGCCGACATCGCCTTCCTGCGCGCCAACATCGTCGACGAGTTCGGTAACATGGTGTTCCTCGGCACGACCAACAACTTCAACCCGCTGATGGCCACCGCCGCCGACTATGTCGTGGTCGAAGCCGAGAAGCTGGTGAAGGTCGGCGAGATTAAGCCTGAGTGCGTCCATGCTTCGGGTATTTATGTCGATGCAATTTATGTGGAAAAATAAAAAGCTGTCAGCCATCAGCCGTCAGCTATCAGCATGGTCAAACCGAGCTGAAGGCTGATTGCTGAAAGCTGAAGGCTGATTGCTGAAAGCTGAAGGCTGATTGCTGAAAGCTGAAAGCAAAACAATTAAACAACCAACGATAAACAATCAACGACACTATGGAATACAGAACAAAGATTAGACTTCGCATGAGCGCGAAGGACGCCCACTACGGTGGCAATTTGGTTGACGGCGCCCACATGGTTCACCTCTTCGGTGATGTGGCGACCGAACTTTTGATTATGCGTGACGGCGACGAAGGCCTCTTCTGCGCATACGACATGATTGAATTCAAGGCCCCTGTCTATGCAGGCGACTTCATCGAAGCCGAAGGCATGAGGCGTGTTTTGAATCCCCCCTGCCCCCTTTGCAAAGGGGGACGCGCAAAGCGACGCGGAACTTGGACTCAAAATATGCGTCCGGTAGGCTTCCCCCTTTTAAGGGGGTGCCCAAAGGGCGGGGGATTTGAAGACCCGAACAAGAATCTTTAAATTTTAAATCTTAAATCTGAAAATCAACGAAATGGATAAACTGATCATCACTGCCGCCATCTGCGGCGCAGAAGTCACCAAGGAACAGAATCCCAATGTGCCTTATACCGTTGAGGAAATCGTGC
>CACXQO010000169.1 GCA_902769815.1 uncultured Bacteroidia bacterium
CTGTCGATGTTGATCTTGCAGACGGCGCTCTTGGCGGCCTTGCGCAACTGCTCTTCCGGGATGCCAACGGCGGCCTTCAGCGAGCCACCATACTTATTAATGGTGTCCACCTCGTCTTGCGGCACCGACGACGAGCCGTGCAGCACGATGGGGAAGCCGGGCAGCTTCTTTTCGATGGCCTCAAGCACATCGAAAGCCAACGGAGGCGGCACGAGGCGACCCGTAGCGGGGTCGACGGTGCACTGCTCGGGAGTGAACTTGTAAGCCCCGTGCGAGGTGCCGATACTGATAGCCAACGAATCCACACCAGTCTTGGTCACGAAGTCGATGACCTCTTCGGGCTTGGTGTAGTGGCTCTCTTCGGCAGCCACTTCGTCTTCCACACCAGCCAACACGCCGAGTTCGCCTTCCACGGTCACATCGTATTGATGGGCGTAGTCGACAACCTTGCGGGTAAGGGCCACGTTCTCGTCGTAGGGCAGGGCAGAGCCGTCGATCATCACCGAGGAGAAGCCCATGTCGATGCACGACTTGCATAGCTCGAAGCTGTCGCCGTGGTCGAGGTGAAGCACGATTTCAGGATGGGCGCAGCCGAGTTCCTTGGCGTATTCCACGGCACCTTGGGCCATGTAGCGCAGTAGGGTCTGGTTGGCGTAGTTGCGTGCGCCTTTCGACACTTGCAGGATGACGGGCGACTTGGTCTCGACGGCAGCCATGATGATGGCCTGCATTTGTTCCATATTGTTGAAGTTGAAGGCGGGAATGGCATAGCCGCCGTCCACAGCCTTGGCGAACATTTTACGGGTGTTCACAAGCCCTAATTCTTTGTAGCTAATCATATTTTGTTGAATTGTTGATTGTTTGTTGATTGTTTAACTGTTTAATTGTTGGCCGATGGCTTACGGCCTATAGTTATTTCCTGCAAAAATAGAAATTACTTTCCAATAATTTTCAATTGACGCTCACTTTCTTGGAACAACTGCCATTTTCGGTACTTAACTTGATGATATACAGCCCCGAAGCCATTCCGCTCAGGTCGAGGGAAAGGGTTTCGCTTTGGCGAGAAAGGTAGGCTTGCTTTTGCAACATCCTTTCTCCCAATAGGTTATAAACCTCAACGGAGGCGTTTCCATTTAGGTTTTCTCCCATAACAAGGGTGACTGTGCCGTCAGTAGGATTGGGGAAAACATCGAATCGAACCATTTCCCATTCGGTAATTCCAGTTCCTACAAGGTTGATTCTCTTGCTGATAGGTTCGGTTTCGCAATCGCTATCCACAGTGACCGAAAGGATGGCCTCGGCATTGTCCTCTTGCAAATTCCAAAGGATGTCGATTTCGTTGCCGTGGTCGAAAATGAGGCCAACGGATGTAGGCTCAAGTTGCCAAATGTATTGCATACTCTCTTGTCTTTCAATGGAATAATGGCTTGTCGGTTGCGCTTGGATGTTCACTACACTGTCACCAACAATTTCACTTTCCCATTGGATTTCGTCAAGCAAACTGACTTTCACGGAACTGGAGAAGGAATTGACGCTGTCAACTGCATGAAGTGTCAAAATGACTTCTCCATTCGCAAGGTCTTGATTACCAAGGTGATATTTTGTATTGACAATTGTGTCGTTCTCGAAATGCCCATCGCCGTTGGTGGTCCAATAAAGCGAATCGCAATCATAGGCGTAGGCCTCGCGGAGTTCGATGGCGGCTTCCTTGCACGAAATCAGGTCGTTGCCGGCAAAGACGATGGGAACATGGGGTGGCGGGAAGCAAATGTCGTCGATGCGAATGCCAAACTCTTGTTCGCCGTGCATAATCATTCGAAATTTGAGGGTTTCACATTCGGGAAATACCGTGACTTCCCAATAGTGCCAGTCCTCGCTCGATACGGTTTGGGTCTTGTTGCCAGAGGCGGTTTCTTCTTCGATGGTCAAGGTTTCAACAGCGTTGGTGGCGTAGCACCCCGACTTGCTGAAAAACGACATCTTCCCCTCTGGGATGTAGCCCTCTGTGCTAATCCAAAGTCCTGATGGTCTGTTTTTCGGTGGCGTAACTTCAAGGCAACGAAGACCCTCGGAGGCATCGGCTTCGGTATGTACCCACGGGAAATAGGTATTGTTTTCCCAAGTGAAAAATGGGTTTAAGGTGTCCATCTCAAAGTTCTCGAAAATGCCGCCGTATTGGATGGTCGGCTCATAAACGACTTCGGTGTGGCCGTTGCTGATGAGGAGTTTGGTTTTGAGCCATGCTCCTCTGAGGTCATTCGGCTGGGTTATGAGGCGGAAGGTCAGGTCGATGGGATCGTAGGGCAAAAGGCTGTCGAGGATGCGATGCGGCGTTTCCACGGTCACGAAAGGCGCCAAAACATTGAAGTCGATTATGACGGGGCCGCCGTCGCAATGGCCATGATTGGTGATTTTGAACCCAATTTCGGTGATGCCTTCGTTGAGGATATGGGTGGTGCGTTGCCCGTCGTCCGTTTGAAGTGTATAAGAAGGTTGGATGACAAGGATGGGAGCGGCTGCCATGCGCTGGAAATCAAAGGTTTGAACCATAATGCCATTGTCGAGGACAATTTGGAAAGCGATTTCCGTTTGGTTGGGAACATCTCGCCCGACCTTGATTTTGAAGGCCTCTTGAAGGGTGATGTGTTCGTCATGCCCCAGTCGGGGACAAATGGCCAGGGAATCAATGAGCTCGACATACGGCGACATGCAAATGAGTTGGATTTCAGTGTTTTCGGCCACGTCCACACCTGCATTGAGAAGCGTTAGGTCGATTCGGGCGGTTTCGCCAAATTCGAGGGTGTCGTTTCCGCTTTCGTCGCGGAAAAGGTAGTTCTCCATCACCATGTAAGGTCCCGAGGCGGGTGTGATGGTCACGTTACGATGGAAGCGCTTGTGGTTAGCCTTGGTTACGGTCAGGTTGAATTGCTCTGCGGGTTGCATGTACGGCAGGGTGAAGGTTTGGGTTTGGCCAGTGGCTTGCCAGAGGTAAAGGATTTCGTCGCCTTTGGCAATGCAAATGAGTGCGCCTTCATCGGCTTTGATGGTGTATTCGGGTTGATCTTCGCGCTGGAATGCACTGGCTTCGACGGCCATCAATTGCGGCGCCTCCGTAAACAAGTTGATGTAGGTTTCGCCCAAGTAATTGAACAGGTTCAGGGTCTTTTCAGTTTGCGTGGGCCATGCGCCATGTGGCAAAAACGACTGTTGCCCGAGGAACATCTTACCTGCCACGAGTGAAAATGACGGATACACGATTTCGGGCGCGTTTTGGCTTCCAAGGGTGGGCATGAAATCGGGCCAGATGTAATCGAACATGCCCCAAGTGAGCAGGTCGTTGAAGTGGGAATAGGTGACGCTGGTCGATCCGATGCCGCCGATAGCGCCCACTTCGGCTTTGATGAACTCTTCCGTGAGGCACACTGTCCAAGCGTCCCAAAAATTGTTGGTCAGGCAACCGATGGAAAAGACGAAGGTAGGATGCTGGTTGCGGAGTAAATGCACATCTCCTTTGTGGAAATAGGGACTGCCCCAAGATTCGTTTGCCGAATGGTCGCGATAGAGCGTGAGGAAGGTTCCGTCGCTGATGGCATCACTGAGCAATTGCTTGTCCATCATGGTTTTCCAGTCGTCGAGTGCGCCGATGGAGGTGGGAATATAGTTGGCTCCGTTGGGTCCGAAATAGTCGAGAACGGCTTCTGTGTTGGTCGCAGTCGACCATATCGAGTCGGGTGGCGTGACATTGGGGTTCATTTGGTCAAACACCATGTAGAGGTTGGTCGGGTGCTTGCCGAGGTGGTTGTGAAAGAAGCCGTCAACGCTTTGCGAGGTAATCAGAAACCACTTGTCTTCTTCGTAGCCGGAGGTGATGACGGGGTGGTCGTAATAGTGCGCGTCGGTGGGCGGGTCGAGTTCATAGTCGATGCACTTTTTCACATAAAGGCGGCAGTTGTTTTCGGAATAGGCAGGCAGGCGGCTGATGGCCAAGTCGGGGATGCTGTCGCCGTTCATGTCGGCATAAGGGTTGTCGGAGGGGAATTGATAGGAGAGGCCTTGCGTTACGGGGATGCTGTAGACATAAGGCTTGATGCCAAAATCGGGGTCGGTGTTACGGTTACCGCCGAAAAGCAGCACGGCAGCGGGCGGAATCGTCCAATGGTTGTAGGCGTTGAGGAGGTAGTTTCGGATGGCTTCAGGGTCGTTGCCGCCACATTCCGAAACGGTCGCCACCTTGGTAGGGATGCCTTGGCGAAGGCGGAACTGCTTCAGGGTGTCGGCCCAAGCCAAAAAAATGGAGTCGTCAGGAGTGATGATGAGGTATTCGCAGCCTTCCTCGTGGTTGTGGAGGGCTTGGTTGAGGAAGTCGTAATAATGCGACTCGGGCAGCATCTCTTTGTTGATGACCAAATTGCGCAAGATGTTGTCCCACGCTGGATTACGGTAGCGTGCATCGCCAAATTGGCCGTTGCCGCCATCAAAACTGACTTCGATGTCCATGTCGTAAACCACTTCCAAAGTCTTCCGCACAGGGTTGTAGCGGAACGGTGTCACATTGAGCAAGGCCACATCGAGGCCACGGATTTGGGTGGTTTGCACTATCGAAACGTTTTTCGAGGGGAAGTTGGCATCTCGTCCGAAAACGCTCATGTCCTTCTGCAACTTGGGCAAACCCTTGGCACTGTTTTCCACGATGGGTGCAGCAGGCAGCAAGTCAATGCCGCTGAGGGTTTTCATCCCTTTTTCCACGACTTTCACGCTGACCGTCGCACCTTGTGGCACGGCAATATAGCGGTTCTCGAAAGGCAAGTTGGGCAGTCCCTCGGCATTGGGCGCAAAGCAGCCTTTCAGAACGATTTCGTCGCCCTTGGCCTCGCCGTTATCAATGTGAACCACCGCGATTTCATTGATGGAATAATGCAGCGAAAGCCCCGAAGCCGAACTGCTTTCAATGCTGAAGCCATGTGGCGCATCGGTGCGGAAATGGTAGGTTTGTTGCGCGTTGAGTGCGCCGAAGGAAAAAATAATAATGAGTAGAAGAAAATGCCGTTTCATGATTTAAAATGTTTGTTTCATGGGGCAAAAATATATATTAAATTGAAACGAACCAAAAATAATCCGCTTTTTTGATGCTGGCCTGCTGAATGTATGGGTCATAAACTCCCCCGCCCTTGCGAGCACCTCCTCTCAGAGAGGGCAGGGGGAGTCAAACCAACCTGTAAATCATTCAATAACAATCTTCTGCACCAGAACCTTCTCCCCATTAATCAAGCGCAGGACATACACACCCGCTGGCATCCCGCTTGTAGGGACACACCGCGTGTGTCCGCTATATGAGGCAACAACGTGCCCCATCATGTCAACGATTTGCAATGTGGCATCGCCCGCATCCGCCGTGATGACGATGTTGCCGTTGCTGATGTAGGCAAACGGCGCATCGGGTTTGCAGGCGGCCTCGCTTGCCTCGTCAACGGAAAACAACAAGCGGAAACGCGAAGCGTAGTCGGTGGTCTTGGCGGTGAAGGTATATTTAAATCCCCCTTGCCCCCTTTGCAAAGGGGGAACGCCTGTCGGGGTTTTTGACTCCCCCTGGCCCCCTCTCAGAGGGGGAACGCCTGCCAGGGTTCGACTATCGGTCGCTGGCCTATCGGACCCTGACTCCGCGCCGCTTTGCGCTTCCCCCTCTGAGAGGGGGTGGCCGAAGGCCGGGGGAGTCAGCAAATCCACATCCGCGCCCGTCAGGTTATCGATAAGGTGGAGGTAGTCCAAATCCATGTTCTCCACGTTCACGGTCAGGGTGTAGGTGCCGTTCTTCGCGGCCTTGAAGTTGATGGGTTGTTCTGTGGGACTGGATTGCTTCGCTTCGCTCGCAATGACGGCGACTGCCCAATCCTGTGCGCCCTCGGTGGCATAAACCCTTGTGCTGTTCTCGTTCAGCGTGAACTTCTCCAAGGGTGCGCCGTCGCGTTTCAGGATGAAGCGGTCGACAAGAAGGCCGTTCTCACTGACTTCCAAGGTGATGTTGCTGCACTCGGTGTTGGTGGCGCGGCTGTTGAAGGTGATGGAAGCCTCGTCGCCCGTGGCCTTCACGAAGAAGCCCTCGCCGGGTTTCAGCGGGTCGGTGGCGGTGATATT
>CACXQO010000170.1 GCA_902769815.1 uncultured Bacteroidia bacterium
AAAAACGGTATTTGGCCTCAATATCATCATATTGCGCCAAATCCTGACCGAGATAAACTACTTTCAACTCATCGCAATGCGTTAAAACACAAGGTTCTATGTCACCACCTTCAAAGGCTGATTTTGGAGAGAACGTCACCCAGTCCAGATTTATTGGCAAAAGACGAGTTCCGTTAGTCTCAATGGAGATCTTCTTGCCTGTCTTTTGTTTCAATTCCGCCACGAAAGCCTCATCAATGAACAAGGACGGTTCGCCGCCAGTCAGCACAACTATTGGCGCAATTGGATACTTATTGACTTCATCCACAATCTCTTGTAGCGAAATTATTTCCCCTGTTTGATGTTGCGTGTCGCAAAAAGAACAGCGCAAATTGCAGCCACTAAAACGCACGAAAACGGCGGGCGTTCCACTGTGGAAGCCTTCGCCTTGCAGGGAATAGAATATCTCATTTATCCGATACATAAGTAACTACGAATTACACGAATTTAACGAATCTATTTGATGAATTTTGGATGCAAGCATCCGAATGATACGAATTGACCAATTTTACGAAATAATTCGCATTATTCGTCCAATTCGTAGTTTTTTTAATCAAAATTCTGTGACGAGTCGTCCTTGATGTAGGAGGCCTTGTTGTCGCGCGACTCCCACACATCGGCGCGGTAGCAATTCGGAACGGTATCGACAATCCAGCGGGCGAGGTTTTCCGCCGTCGGGTTGAAATCGAGGACTTCGTTGAGGTTGCGATGGTCTATCTTTCCGTGAATCAGTCGTTTGATTTCGGTGAAGTCGCACACCATGCCGTTGCTGTCCAATTGCTCGGCGCGGCAATAAACATTGACCTTCCAGTTGTGGCCGTGCAGGTTCTCGCACTTGCTCTCATAGTCGAGGTAGAGCTGGTGGCACGAGGATATTTCTAAGGTTTTTCTGACGTAATACATTTGATTCCAATTTTTTAACTACGAATTTCACGAATGAAACGAATTATTTCGGATAGAATTTTGCAACTTTGTTGCCAATTGGTACGAATTTGGTAAAATTCGTGCAATTCGTAGTTTCTTTTTCATATTATGTTTGTTTCGTACTCAGTATGGTCTTCAATTCCAGCGTCTTGCAGGGCTTGACGGCGCTCGCGACAGGTACCACATTTGCCGCAGTGCTTCTCGCCGCCTTTGTAGCAGGAATAGGTTTCGGTGTAGTCCAATCCAAAAGCCTTGCCATGTTCGGCTATCTCCTTCTTGCTCAAGTAGGTATAAGGCGCAAAAACCGTAATGTTCTCATACGTTCCCGCCGACATAGCCTCCGACATGGCATTGACAAAATCAGGGCGGCAGTCGGGATAGATGCTGTGGTCGCCGGCATGGTTGGCAATCATCACGCGCTTCAGGCCATTGCTCTCGGCAATGCCAGCAGCGATGGCGAGCATAATGCCGTTGCGGAACGGCACCACCGTCGATTTCATGTTCTCGTCGTCATAGTTGCCTTCGGGAATGTCATTGGCGGTCATCAGCAAGGCACTCTTGAAATAGCGGTGCATAAATTCCAACGGAACAATGATATGCTTGATTCCCAAACGTTGGCAGTGTGTGACGGCACACACGCGCTCACGGCCGTTTTGCGTTGAGCCATAGTCGAAAGTGATGGCCAAGGCAATTTCGTCCTTGTATTCGTAGAGCATCGTGGTTGAGTCCATTCCGCCGGAGATGATGATTACTGCGTCTTTCATTTTTTCAATCTTTAACTACGAATTACACGAATATCACGAATTGAGTTGAGAATTAAGGATGCAAGCATCCAAATTGACACGAATTATTCCATTCGTATTCATTCGCGACCTTGGTCGCAAAATATTCGTTTCATTAGTGCAATTCGTAGTTTTCATTATTTTAGTTGTTATGAAAATTAGCCAAAAGACGTTGCCTTACCATGTCTTGGTGTTCACTGTCGCCATAGTTGGCAAAAGGCTTGATGGAAATGCCCCCGCGCGGATTAAACAATCCTATGACTTCTAAATACTTGGGATTCATCAGCTTGACCAAGTCTTTCATAATGATGTTCACGCAATCCTCATGGAAGTCGCCGTGGTTGCGAAAACTGAAGAGGTAGAGTTTCAGGCTCTTGCTCTCCACCATCAGCGTGCGCGGGATGTAATTAATAATAAGGTGTCCGAAGTCGGGCTGGCCAGTTTTGCTCTGGATGTTTGTTTTCAAAAACTTCCAGCACTTCGGGTGTATAGTCATAGTTATACTGCGTGTTTTGGTTGCCCAAGAGCGTCACGCCTTGCAGTTCTTGTTCGTTTCTTGACATGGTTTGAATTTTGGCTGCAAAATTAGTAAAATGTTTGCAAACCGCGAAACACAAATAGGGCGTGCCTTGCGTCAGGCACACCCCATTTCGGTTCAAGTCCGCCAGAAATCATTTGTTCTTCAGCAGATCGCGAATCTCGGCAAGGAGTTCTTCTTGCGTCGGACCTGCGGGAGCGGCAGGCTCGGCAGGCTTCTCTTCTTCCTTCCTCTTCAGTTGATTGATACCCTTGATAACCATGAAGATAGAGAAGGCGATGATGATGAAGTCGAAGATGACTTGCAGGAAGTTGCCCCAAGTCATGCACAGTTCGGGCTTCACGACGGTTTCGCCTTCCATGACAGCCTCGCGGATGACCCACTTCCAGTCGGTGAAGTTGAGGCCACCCGTTACGGCACCGATGAGCGGCATGATGATGTCGGACACCAATGAAGACACGATTTTCCCAAACGCGCCGCCGATGACCACACCGACAGCCATGTCCATAACGTTGCCCTTCATGGCAAACTCCTTGAATTCTTGCATAAATTTACCCATAGCGATGATGTTTAATTGTTGATTGTTGAATTAACTGCGTTGAATCTTCGATTTGTTGAATTGAACTACTTCGAATCTTCGATTTGTTTGTTGCGGCAAAATTAGGGGTTTCTGTTTGAACGCACAAATTTTTCTTCTGTTTTTGCAACCGTTTTTTATCGGCAGGGGTCCACACCGGCAGGGGTTCATAAACCGTTTTTCATTTGGCAGGGGTTCACACCGCCTGCCTACATTGCTGTCACCTCTATGGGGTTTCCCCGTGCGTGCCGACACAAAGTCCCATAGGGACGACATATCAGTAAGCAGGTGACGTCAGTCCCTGCACAGGCGACGTCAGCCCCTGCAAAGACATCGGTCTCAACACTCAGCGACAATCCAATCCTTGATGGTCTTGCTCTCGGTCGAGAAACTCACTCCCACCTTCACCACATTACGCCCATCAGTCTGATAGGCAATGGCATAGCCCTTCGTGTCGATTTGCTTCAAGGCATCCGCAGCGGTGCCGTTCACCTTCAGTTCGAAGACATAAACCGTGTCGGGCATATAAGCAACCATATCGATGCGGCCTCCCGCACATTTCACCTGTGTTTTTGCATACACATCCAACATATTGAAAATCAAGTAGAACGACCATTCATAGAAACCTTCGGCGTTGGAAATATCTTCCAACTTCTTCTTGAAGCCTTCAATGTAGGGCAATCCCGCCAAATAGGCCTGCATCTCCCTCAAGGCAAGGTCGAGGTCTTTCGCCCTCAATGCCCGCCAAAACTTCAAGGCGAAGCCCATTTGCACATCCGCACCGTCGAGGCCGATGTAGGTCGGCAAAAGCCCGTCGACAAAGCCCAAGCGGACCTCCTGATTGGGGATGCCTAATGTATAGGCCATCGAATCGCGGTCGTAGCCTTTAATGGTCAGATAGCCAGTTTGATAGAGCAACGGCAGCGCAGTGGTCATGGCCTCGGTTGGACGGTCGAAAGCCGTCGACGGCACTTCCAAATCGTCCATGGTGGTAATGTCGGTGCGGAAATGTTGCATTTGCCGAATGAGGAAGGTCGGCGTGCCGCTGTCGAACCAATAATTGTCTATCTTCTTTTGTGTGAAGCACTTGAGCAGGCTATACGGATTGTAGATGTCGGGCGACTCTTCGGAAAAACGATAACCGTCATACTGCTGCTTGAGTTTGGCGTGCATCTCTTCAGCCGTACAACCATACTTTTGGGCCAGCATTGCAATGTCGGGAGCCATGTCGGTGGCAAACTCCGTTTCGGTGATGCCGCAAATGGCCGCATATTCGGGCTGCATCGAAACGTTCAGCAAATTGTTGATGGTGGAGAAAATGCTCAATTGGCTGAACTTGGTGATGCCTGTGATGAAACAGAACTTCACCATAGCCTCTTTGGCCTTCAGCTGAACATAAAACTCCTGCATTACATTACGGAATTGCTCGAGTTGCTCCGATGTATGAAGCATATCGAGCAGCGGCGCGTCATATTCGTCAATGATGACGGCCACTTGCTTGCCAGTTTGCTCGTATGCCCTGTGAATCAATCCGTTGAGCATTTTCCCCGGTGAGGTTTCCAATTCATTCCGGCCATATTTCTCACACAAAGGATTCATCAGCCACATCAACGCTTGCCTCAGTTCGTCAGCCGACGGTTGCCTTTTGGCGACGCTCAAATCCAAGTGGATGACCGGATAGGATTCCCACTCTTGCTCCATCTGCATGATTTTCAAGCCTTCGAACAGGTCTTTCCTACCTTGGAAATACGCATCCAATGTACTGGAAAGCAGGCTCTTGCCAAACCTGCGCGGACGGCTGAGGAATACATACGGGCTTCCCTTGGACATCTTCCAAACCAAGTCCGTTTTGTCAATATAAAGGTAATTCTCTTTTCTTAATCTTTCAAACGTCTGAATCCCAACAGGATAGCGTCTTACCTTTTGTGCATTTTCCATTGTCGTAAATGTCTTTGGGTGCAAAGATAATAAGAAAAGGATTGTGAATGTGGAAAACCGATTTTTTTTCTGCCGCAATGCAGCATAAACAACAGCGAATTTGGCGAATAAAACGAATTTTTCAGCCTACCCCACGTCTGAAAGACGCTACTACCCGTAACCGCAGGTCGCGACCTACGGCAACACACCGACAGGCATTGTCGTCATTTGCGTCCTCGCAATTGGACACGACTCGAATACCATCCATCCCCGCATTGCAAACGCTCATACTGCTTTAGGGATTGCGGGTCAAGCCCGCAATGAAGGGCGCGTGGGTTCCGCTTTCGCGGGATGAGGGGGTCGACACCAACGGGTTAGCAGACGGCCTCGTCTGCGGCAGCACCCCGACAGGCATACCACCAAACCCGCCGAAAAGTCACGGGTCCTTGATGGGGCGTTTGAGAGCATATTTAATCCCCCTACCCCCTTTAAAAAGGGGGAAGCCTACCGGACGCAAAATTCGGGTCCTTTTTTTTCGCCGCTTTGCGCTTCACCTTTGCAAAGGGGGCAGGGGGATTCAACAACCTCCGCGCCGACAAAAAAACCACCAAAAAAAGACGGCCCTCAATAACGAAGGCCGCCTTCCATAGATTTGATTAGGTTTGTTTTATATCATTCCCGCATTGCAAATGCGGAAGAATGTGGCTTGACATATTGCGCTTTAGACAAAGTGATGTATCTACTCTACCGGATAAACAAGACGAACGGAATATCCATAATGGCGGGAAGCGGACGGATAATGAGTTGGATCGGTAGCTTGGATGTTGTCAAAGTCCAATTCAAGAGCGTAAAGATTACCGTTAGATGACTTAGACCAATAGTGACCTTTGGTGTTCACATTAGACACTGTTGTGCTTTCACGGCTTCCTGCTGCTGGCAAGAACACGCCCCCTTTCTGTTGCATCTTTGCAAAATTGGCAGATGACCATACGTTCCCACCATAATCAGCGTCCATTACATTGATATTTGAAGGTTCAGTAACGCCCACAGGATGTGTGTAGCTGTCAGGGAAAACGACAATACCTGCCACACCGTTTACAGTGGCTTTGCAATAACGGGCATTATCAACTCCATTAACCGTGCTTGCCGAGCGATCGTTAAAAACATATATCCACTCATTAAAAGCAAGGGTACTCCAGCCATCAGCAATTTTGGCACCCCAGTTCCTATAAGACCTACCACCATAAGAAGCTGGATTTGACGCATTATTGATTCCATAGTATTGATCCTTATTACTGCTCCAGCCGAAAAGATCCACAGTGCCATTGCTGGAAACGATTCCACCTCCACTGATGCTTGTGTTGGCTATAGCGTCGCCAATATAGTCGTATTGGTTCGAAGCGAATCCCCACGACCAGTTGGTACCTCCGTCTTCAGTTGAGGCCTGCAGGTTGCCTTTAGAAAAATATACTTGGTTTCCACTACTGTTGATAGTGAACTTGCCTTTGAGGGCACCTTGGGGAACTGAAGCATTAACCACAATTTCCAAAGCATCACCGTTTTTGCAGTAATATCTGCCAGCCTGTATGCCGCGCAAGAAGTCAATACTACCAGTTTTGGTATCGCTGTCAAATTCAAGCGTGGTCTGGCTTGTCGTGGAAGGAATCAACGCGACATACGCGCCACTTGCGCCTTGCCCTATGCTGATGTTGTCCTTCTCACTGCCCGTAATCGTGCCGTTGTTGAAGTTCACAGTAGCCTTGGAATACACTTCATCGCCATACAGACTGACGGTTTCGTCCCCAAACTCGCTCGTGTTGAAATAGGCAAAGGACACCGCCATATCGAATGTGACATTAAAACCGTAATCGCCATTAAATGTTGTCTTGCCAATGGCGATATGCTTTTCGGTCAGGTTCCCAATCGTACCGTCTTGGACGGAAAAGTCTAAGGTGGTCAAAGCAGATGTGGTTCCTTTTCCGAGATAGAAGAAATAAAGTTCTTCACCATCTTCAGGCATATCTGTCAGGGATCCTGTGAAGTTCATCGAGCCAGTGCCAGTGCCTGTTCCTGAAAGCACACCCATGCAACCCTCGTGTTGGCTGCCACCCACATAAACATACTCGGTGGCTCCGTTGGTCCACACGAAATTATTTTCGTTATTAGGATTAGGATCGAAATCGGTTCTGTCCTCACTTTGCCCATAAGTGGCTCTCAAGGTGACGAACACGCCTTCTTCGGCTGCGGGTTTCTCGGTTTTCTTGCATTGGGTGAAGGTCAGCACCAAGGCCAACGCAACCATAGTGGTAAGAGCAAACTTTTTCATTTTGTTTCCTCCTTTCTTTTCAAGAGTGCATAGCCAGCACCAGCGGCCACGAGGAAGGCGATGCCGCTGCCAAGGGGCGAAGTCGGGTCTTCCTGTTGGGTGCCACCAAGGCTGCCATTCAGGGTGGAGTTGCCGTCTCTCTGTAGCGAACTACGATGAGCTTTGCTCGATTCAGTTTTGTAGGGGTTTTGCAGCAGACCGTGGTTGATTTGGGCGTTCATTGTGGCCGGCGCCATCAAGGCCGCCAGCCCGAGCGAAAGCGCGATGGCTTTCAAGGTTTGTGATTTAGTCATTTTTTTTGATTTAATAATTTAATATTCAACGATTTAATTAGTAATTTCCAAGTTGTTTCTTAACTCCCCCGCCCTGACGGGCACCCCCTCTCAGAGGGG
>CACXQO010000171.1 GCA_902769815.1 uncultured Bacteroidia bacterium
AATTAGTCTTGCCGCGTGTTTCTTGTTCGATTCCTCTTCGATATGGCGGAAGTTGGAAGCGTATTTCTTCTTGTCCTTGAGGCAGACTTCGTGCGAAACGAGTTCGATGGTCTCGCCCTCGAAAGCAGGAAGCGGTTGTTTCTTGTCTTGCAAAAAGAAGGTCTGCTTGATGTCGGTCAATTCGCTGACTTTCTTTCCGTTTTGGATGGCCTTGGCGATTTCCACCATGGTGAGTTCGCCCATGCCGTAAACCCCGATGTCGGCCTTGGAATCAACCAAAATGCTGGGTTTCAGGCTGTCCGACCAGTAGTCATAATGCGTCACGCGCCGCAGCGAGGCCTCGATGCCGCCGATGACGACAGGCACATCAGGGTAGAGTTGTTTGAGGATGTTACTATAGACTACCGAAGCGTAGTCGGGACGGAAGCCCGCCTCGCCGCCAGGGGTGTAGGCATCGTTGCTGCGCAAGCGCTTGTTGGCAGTGTAGTGGTTCACCATCGAGTCCATGCAGCCCGCCGACACGCCGAAAAACAACCTCGGCTTGCCAAACTTCTTGAAATCACGCAAATCGTCCCTCCAATTGGGCTGCGGGATGAGTGCCACGCGGAAACCATTGTGCTCCAGCACCCTCCCGATGACTGCCGCCCCGAAAGCCGGATGGTCAACATACGCATCGCCCGTGACGAACACGATGTCCACCTCGTCCCAACCGCGCAGGTCGGTCTCTTTTTTTGTTATGGGGAGCCAGTCTAAGAGGGTCATTTTCGTGTTTTCTCCAATAATCCAAAAAAGCCTATAAAACAATACCCGGCAGTTTGATTGCTCAGGGACTGTCGGGACTTAACGATGCAAAAATACAAGTTTTTTCTATAATGCAAATGTTTTTGCAAAAAAAACTCAGATTTTCGTCACTTTGTCACAAACGGCAACTACATGGTTCACTCCATACAACAGCGAATCTGCATCTATATTCATCCATTGAAACAATTGCATTATCTTTGTGTAGCAAAACAGGACACTTCGTGTGTCAATATTTCCTGTGTTGCCAAAACAAATTGGCTCATGATGGGCAATCCTGTTTCGCATAGTGTTGATGACATCCAATGCGTTAAAAACGTATGTGTTGTCATACTGAAATTTTGGGGTAGAGGTGGGCTTGTTTGGGAATATGTTCAGCAAACAACGGCCCGACAGTCGGTATTGCACATTGTTGAACATGTATTTCCACACTCCAAACTCCATCTCTGCCAACAATTTGGTGTGATTGTAATTATGGCTTCGAAGGAGTCCTTCATACGCTTTTTTGATGATTTTCCTTGTACCTTCAACACGAGGATCCACATCGAATCTACCACCAGGCAACACAAAATCGCGAAGCCAATCATTCCCGTGGTTCACTTTCATTTCTTTATTAATCTTGTTTCTCAAAGACACTTCGAAACAACTGATTATTGCATACATTTCCTGTGAAAGCCTCAAATTGTATCGATACAATGTCATTGCTCGTTTTGTGTTATTGGCACATGCCGAAACATAACGATGCATTCGTTCAGGAGAAATGGCGTCCTCAAATTCGCTGTATTTCATTGTATGGTAATTCTATCGGCTGCAAAAATATAAATTTTTCTCCCAATCCATTTGTCCAATCGGAAATTTCCCTATTTTTGCCCCTGCCATTCCGGGAGAAATCGGAACGGCCAGAGAAAGCGCATTCTTCGCTTTGTTCCTAAGTAGTGAATCTGGACAATTCGCTTGAAGTGAAAGGAATAATGGGTTGATTGATGCTTTCGCTGTTATGTAAGTGTATGTATTTACACAACATAAACAGCGGAGCATTACCCTATCCGTTATTTTTCACTTCATGGGAGTCCAGACCCAACTACTTGAAATAAGGATAAGTTTGGGAGGCTCCGCTCTGTAGTCGTTTTCAAAATTGCCTTTTGAGCCATAGGGCAAAAACGGTTTCAAAACATGCGAAACAACAAGACAAAGAAGAAACTTAAAATGTTGGCAATGGTGATGACATTGTCCATTCCGATGGCAGCAACGGCTCAAGGCGGATTGTTCCAAAGGGGACCAGTTAGGGAATCAAATCAAACCGTTACTTTGACCAACCAGAATTTTGGGCATTATGTGGGCTGTGACGATGTTACTAATCAGCCATTTGGACATTTCGTTGACGGTGACGACATCGCAAACCAAGCGTTTGGTCACTTTGTAGATGGCGATGCCATCACCAATCAAACATTCGGTACACCAATTGGCAATGGCGTAATTCTTTTGCTTGCAATAGGTGTTGGTTATGCGACAATAAAGACAAAGAATAGTAAATCAATTAAACAAAACAAAAATGAAGAAAACTAGTACAATTGTTATGGCATTGGCTTTATTAATGGCCATGACGCAATGCAAAAAGAACGAAAGCACGGGCGACGCTGATAATACGGGCGAAACCGTTACCATCATGCTAAATGTGGGCAATGATGATGGCTCAAAGGTCATAGTGAATCCAGCATTAGGTACGGTGAATTTTGAAGAAGGCGACAAAATCTATGTTGGTAGCGGTGGAAAATATGTCGGCATGCTGACCCACGACGGAAACCATCATTTTGTGGGCAACATCACAAATCCTATCGATGGACAGCCCTTGCAATTCTACTTCCTCGGTGATGTGACTCCACAAGAAATCCTTTCCGCTGGCATAACGGAAGAGTGTTCTGTCGTCATCAGTGACCAAACAGAGCATTTGCCCGTGATTTCGTATGCACCGTCTAATGAAAACTACAGTTCGAGCGCGTACACTTACACTGCACATTTATTGAATAAATGCGCTTTGGTGAAGTTCAATGTGACCACACCATCAACTACACCCATTTACATTACGGGAATGAAAAACAAAGTGACGGTGGATTTCACTCAAAATACAGTAACGCCCAGTATGGATGGTGACGGGGATATTGTGCTGTGTGCTGGAAATGAGGAGAGTTTTGAGAGATGGGTAATTCTGTTGCCGCAGGCGGCTTTGGAAGAAGGTGAGGAAGGAACTGTTCATTCAAAATATGGTGATTATTTGGGAACACGCCCAGCGATTCCTGCTATCACCAATAATGGGTATCACGTAGAAGGGATTGAATTAATTGTCAACACCAAGAATTATCCTGAAGGTGCCACAAACGGTTTGTTTACCATCAATTCCAATGGCGACCAAGTGTATTTTTCTAAAGGTAATTTGCAGTATATCGAAAGTGAGTCTCCTCATTACTGGAAATTTGCAGATAATCAATGGAGTTATTTTGGGGAATCAAACCACTATATGTACCAAGGGGGTTACAACAGAGATTTATTTTGTTGGGGCACAAGTGGCTATAATCATGGTGCTGTTTGTTACTATCCGACAGGTCAAAGTCATAATTACGAAGATTTTTATGCCTATGGTAATTGGGAATACAACCTTTACGACCAAACAGGCCAAGCAGATTGGGGATACAATGCAATTAGTAACGGAGGTAATCAAGAAAACTCTGGCTGGCGTACTCCATCAATACAAGAATGGGAATATCTGTTCAACACCAGAAACACCATTTCTGGCATTCGTTGGGTTCAAGGAAGAGTGGTTGGTGGATATAATGGGACGATTCTGTTACCTGACAACTGGGATACTTCACTTTATGAATTAAACGACCCCAATGGAGGAAATTTCACCAGTAATATTATTGAGGTTAATGATTGGATAAATATTCTTGAACCCAACGGTGCTATTTTCTTGCCAGCAGCTGGACGATGGCATTGGAATGTCGGTTACTCATATAGTGGAGCAAATTGGAGTATATCATACGAATATTTTGGAACACTAGGGCTCTATTGGTCAAGTTCTGCTTACAATAATGAAAGAGCCTATCGTATGTTTTTTGCATCTGGTGGCATAGATTTTATGTCCAACGCTCCTGCTGGTGAATATCGTTATGATGGCTTTTCTGTTCGTTTAGTGAAAGATTGTAATCCGTAATAGTCAGTGGGTAATAAATTGTAAAAGGAAGGTTTTAAAGCCTTCCTTTTCTTATTTTGCGAAAAAACTATTATTTTTGCAAGGACAAAAGAAATGAGCACACTTTTAATGTGATGATAATAAAGTCATTAGATCAATTTGTAAAGGAAGTTCAAAGAATCTGTCTTCCTAATGATGTAACGAAATACCCAAAGATTTTATTTAGGGGAGAAGCAGATGTGTGTTGGAAACAAGAAGCATCCCTGTTTCGTGGAAAATTTGAAACAGAAACATATACTAAAGATGTGAATGCTTCTTTGGAGAAAAATTTGATAGATGCTGCAAAAACCGAATGTCCACAAGCATTTACTTCATGTCCTAATGCCATAAGTCGCTTGGTCAGAATGCAGCACTATGGATTGCCCACAAGGTTGTATGATGTTACTGCGAATCCGCTTGTAGCATTGTATTTCTCATGCAATATTGAGCCTGAAAAAGATGGAAAAGTGATGTTCACAAAGGCACAAACTCGGTCAATTGACGATGTGAATATTATGGCTGGTTTGGTAGAGAATATAGAAAGTTATGAAGACTTATTAACGGTGGAGAAGTTGTACTTCTACGGCAAAACAAATGGTATTTTCCTAATGGATGAAAAGTTTTCGGATAGTGTCAAACTATGGTTATTTCAAAATGTTACAAAACCATTTCTTTTCCAACCTCCATTTGACAATGAAAGAATTAAACGTCAACAAGGAGCGATGATTTTCAGTCCGTTATTAAAAATATCTCCTTTTGAGAATGAAAAAAAGTATAGAAGACTTGAAAAGAGAACTACTTTTGATGAACAAATGAAAAATTTTACTTTTAAAAAAGAGAATGTTGATTTAAGGAGTTTGTTTGAGAAAAAAGAGTTTGTCATAAAAGCGGAGAACAAGGAAACAATCCTTCGCGGACTTGATTTGATAGGAATTAATGAAGCCTATGTATATCCAGAGTTGGAGCATCAATTGAAGACGATAAAATATCAAAACATTCCAAAGGCGGATTATCGGTTTGTATTATGATTAACCAATGATAATCCAATTTTTCACTCTCGTTAAGTTGATTTTATAATCCAATCCAAATAATAAGCCTTTGCAATCCGATAATATAATGAATGTTTTCGTTATTTTTGCAAAACTCATTACATTTCAAAAAATTGCTGTACTTTTGCCATCAAAACATCATCATTATGTCACAATCAGCATACACCATCCGTTTGGATTCGGACTTAAAAAAACGCTTCGATACACTTTGCGAAGGCTTCGGCATGAGTGCTTCCACGGCGTTCAATATTTTTGTTCGGGCTGTTGTCCGTCAGCGTAAGATTCCTTTTGAGATTGAGATGCCGGAAGAAGATGTCATTTGAGAGGAAAATCGCCAACCAAACGGTT